>JBOGGR010000209.1:0-2216 GCA_050744025.1 Acidimicrobiales bacterium | reverse complement strand
ACCTGATAGTGACCGGGGGGGAGAACGTGTGGCCGGCGCCGGTCGAGGCGGTGCTGCGCCGCCACCCTGGCGTGGCGGACGTGGCGGTTGCCGGCCGGCCCGACCCCGAGTGGGGGGAGCGGGTGGTTGCCTTCGTCGTGCCGGCGGGGCCGGGGGGGGCCGGGGGGCCCGGGGGGGCCGGGGGCGGGCCCCCCACCCTGGACGAGCTGCGGGGGATGGTGAGGGACGAGCTCGGCCCGTGGTCAGCCCCCAGGGAGCTGGTCGTGGTCGAGGCCCTTCCCCGCACCGCCATCGGCAAGGTCAGCCGCCAGGCGCTGGCGTAGGGTCCGTGCCCGGAAGGTCGCCCTGGCTGTGCTGCAATTGCTACGTCGACGTCGGACGGGGAGAGACCGGGAGATGCGTGATGCGGACGATCACTCACCGGGAGCTGCGCAACAACAGCTCAGCGGTCCTGCGTGACGTGGCCGCGGGAGAGGTCGTCGAGGTCACCAATCACGGCAAGGTCGCCGCCGTGCTGATGCCCCCATCGCTCACGCCCTATGAGCGGTTGGTCGCTGCGGGCAAGGTGCGGTTGGCTTCCGGCTCGGTCGATCTCCGCCGCGTCCGTCGGGTGAAGTCCATGGCGACCTCGACCGAGATCGCGGCTGACGCCCGGGGCAGGTGGTGATCACCTACGTCGACACCTCGGCGGCGATGAAGCTCCTCGTCGACGAGGCCGCGTCCGGGGCTCTGGCCGGCCGCCACCTCCGCTCCGCTCTCGCCATCCATCTCGCCACTGCCCTTCGTGTCGGCGCCGAGGAGATGGTCGTCTACGACGAGGAGCTTCGCTCTGCGGCGGAGAAGGCGGGCATCCACCCTCTCAGCCCGTCGTAGCTCGCGGGCGCACGAGCCCCGCCGGACCGGGGGTCGTGGCCCGGGGCGGGTCGTGGCCCGGGGCGGGTCGTGGCGCCCGGGGCGGGTCGTGGCGCCCGGGGCGGGGTCGTGGCCCGGGGCGGGCCGTGGGCGCCGGCTCAGCGGTGACCGTGGGGACCGTGCGGCCCGTGGCCGTGGCCGTGCCCGTGGCCGTGCCCGTGACCGTGATGATGACCCCTCCCGTGAGCGGGGCACGCCGGCCCCGAGAAGAGCGGGTGGCTCCCCGGCGTCGGGTCGGTGAAGCGGCACCCGAAGGTCGGGGACGACACCACCCGCGGGTTCAAGATGTTGTCCCCTGCCGGGCGGTGCCCGGTGTCGATCCAGCCGACCAGGGCCGAGAAGCCGCTGGCCAGCTCGCTCGGGGTGTAGCCGCAGTGGGCGACCTCACGGATGGCCCGGTCGACGAACAGCTTGGCCTCACCGTTGCTCGCCATCAGCTCGGCGTAGCGCTGGTCCATCGACAGCGGGACGAACAGGTCGCCGATCCCGTGGATCGACAGCACCGGGATCCCGGGGTCGCCCACCACGTCCGGAAGCTCGGTGGCCGCCGGGTCGGTGGAGAAGGGCGCGGTGCGGGCCACCCGGAGCACCTCGGCGTTGAGCAGCTGCGCCGCCGGGCTGGGCCGGCCGGGCCGGTCGGTGAAGCGGTACTGGGTGGTGAGGTTGCCCGCCACGTTGCCGTTGGCGTACCCGACGGTCCCTCCCGTGAGCCCGGGGTAGAGGCCGAAGAGGAACGGCACGTGCGTCAGCGGGGCGAAGCCGAAGGAGTCCCAGTAGCTGATGGCGCTGGCGAACCCGGGGCGGGTCCCCCCCGAGAGCTGCTCGACGGTGTCCCCCCAGAGCTGGCCGGTGGGGGTGAAGGCAGTGGTGAACGTCAGGCCGCCCGTCGACGCGTTCGGGGTGATGCCGAGCGACGGCATCTCCCCGAGGACCGTCTGCTGGTACGCCGGGGCGTACGCCGAGCCGGCGGACAGGCTGGACGGATAGGTGATGGTCGCCCCCGTCAAGGCGGCCGCGGTCACGTTGGCCCCCAGGTAGTAGTCGAACAGCGAGTTGGCGCCGAGGACCCCGCAGTACGGCATGGCGCCGACGAAGTCGCCCTTGTACGCCTCGATCTCGACCGCGGTGATCGCGCCGCCCATGGACAGCCCGCTCATGATCACCGAGCTGGGCGCCGGGCCGCCCGTGATCGCCGGGAAGGCCCCCATCAGGTCGTGGGTGTCGATCACCCCGCTGCCGACGTCGTAGCCGTTCTCGTCGTAGCTCGACGCCGCCCAGGCGTAGCCGTGGTCGACGAAGTACGA
>JBOGGR010000208.1:0-5355 GCA_050744025.1 Acidimicrobiales bacterium | reverse complement strand
GGGATCAGCATGAAGCAGTGGCATCAGATCCTCGCCACGCCGGGGGTGGCGGTGGCGGCCCCCGTGGAGAACGTGGGGTACGTGCTGCTCTATGGAGCGGTTGACCTGACGGTGCCGGTCAGCCACTCTGCGATCCAGATCTACAGGGTGAAGGTCACCTGGCATGCGGCCAACGGGCTGTCGAGCTTCTCCGCCGCTGACGGTTATGTCTATGTGACCAAGGCCAGGTTCTACGAGAACACGGGCCCATCGCAGGTTGGTGCGTCCGAGGTCTGCTGGCACTACGTTCCTGACATCCCGAGTTCCCCTCTCGCCCTGGACGCGGGGCTCTCGTGCTTCTCCACGACGACCCCCGGCATCAGCAGCCTCAACGGAGCTCCTCCAGGGATGATCGAACGCTTCCAGTCCCCGATCCTTGTCGCGGGCATCGATCCGCATGAAGAGGCGCTCCTCCTCCACCTGCCGCGCACGGTTGTGTGGGGGCAGCACCTGAGGGAGGGCGAGGGGTTCCTCCCTCCGCCCGGGGGGCTCCCGCTCCCCATGCAGCAGGTGCCGGTCCTCGCTTCGACGAGGACGTTCCTCGACGACACCGTGAGCGGCGAGGTACAGGCTCTCCGCATCCCCTCAGGGTGAACGTGGCCAAGATCCTTTCTTCTTCCGATTCCAAGGCGACCTCCTTCCTGGAGGGACTTCCCGGAAAGGACTTGGGACTTGGAGACTAAACGCGGCACGCCTGCGAGTGCGTACCGTCGGCTGCTGAACGAGCTGAAGCACCCCGGCAGGTATCCCTTGTCAGGCAACTCCACCGGACCGCAGATCTACTGGAGCACCTCGCCGGCGCGCTACCGGGTGACAGGGCCTCGCCACCTGGCCGCCATCGCTACCACGAACCCGCTCAGCATCTGGGATGCGCCGGTGTACGGCCTGGCCTACCGGCCGGCACCTCCCGGGGAGGCCGGCACCCAGTTCCGGCGCGTCGCACACCACCCGGGCAACAACAACGCCTTCCCGGGCACCAACTTGTTCCGCACCCCCCTGCTCCGGGCTGTGGGCCTCTTCGATCCGGACAAGCTGCCCGGTTTCAGCCCGCTCAGCCGAGTGCCCCTCGAGTCCTACTACCCGCCGGAGGTGGTGGGGGCGACGCCCCGTGACAAGGCCCTCCTCGGCCACCGCCCCCTCGGGCCGTCCATGAACCTGGGGGGCTATCTGTCCCAGCCACCCCTGCTCCTCACGACCTTGAAGGCCGCGCAGGCCTTCCAGGAGCCCGACCGCTACAGCGGAGGTCATCCGAAGGCCCCGATCAGCTCCGTCAGGGTGAGGGTGGCCGACGTCCACGGCGACGGCGCGAGGAGCCGCGCGCGCATCGAGGAGGTCGCCAGCGCGATCGCTCGCGAGACCGGCCTCTTGGTCCAGATCACGGCCGGCTCCTCGCCGACGCCGATAGAGGTTTCGCTTCCTGCGGGATCCCACGGCAGGCCCGCCCTCACCATCTCGCAGGGCTGGGTGCAAGAAGGAGCCGTCACTCACCTGGTGAATGCCGTGGACGCGAAGTCAGCCGCACTGTTCGCTCTCATCTTGGTGGTGGCCGCCCTGTTCTTGTCCAGCTCCACCACAGCGGCGGTGAGAGCGAGGCGCCAGGAGCTCGCCACCTTGTCAGCGCTCGGCTGGTCCCCCGCCGACCTGGCACGGGCCGTGCTGGTTGAGGTGGTGGTCGTGGGGGGAGGCGCAGGGATCCTCGGCGTGGGGTTGGCGGCTCTATTGGTCTTCGCCTTGGGCCTCAGCCTTCCCCTCTACGAAGCCCTGCTCGCGATCCCGGTCTCCCTCGCGCTGGCCCTGGCGGCCTCGATCTGGCCGATGCGCTTCGTGGCTCGCCTGGAGCCGACGGCCGGCCTCTCGCCGCCGGTCTCCTCCGCCGGTCGGCACAGGGCCAGGCGGGCATGGCATCTGGCCTGGTCGGGGGTCGCCCGGCGCCCTGGATGGGCGTTCCTGGGCGCTTTGGGACTGAGCCTCGGGGTGGCCGCCACCACGGTGGTGCTGGGGATAGAGCTGGCCTTCAGAGGCGACGTGGTGGCCACCTTGCTGGGCTCTGCAGCGGTGCTGCAGGTGAGGACCCCCGATCTCGCCGCTGCTTGTCTGGCAGCGGGTCTCGGGGCCGTGAGCGTGGCCGACGTCTTGGTCCTCGACCTCGCCGAGCGGGCGGGGGAGTGGGCGACCCTCTCCGCCTCGGGGTGGTCGCGCTCCTCCCTGCTCCACCTGGGGGCCCTCCAGGGACTGCTCCTCGGCGCCGTCGGATCGGCGTGCGGGGGCGCCGTGGGCTTCGCCGTCGCCTCTGCGCTCACCGGGAGCCCGCTCGCCCTGATCGCCCCGGCGGTGATCGCGGTGGTGGGTGGCCTCGTGCTCACCGCGTTGGCGCTCGTGGTCCCGCTCCTCCTGCTCGCCCGGCTCGACCCGCTGCCGGTCCTGGCGAGGGAGTGAGGAGGCGATGGCCGGGGTGAGGGTCCAAGTGAGCGGGCTGCGCAGGGAGTACCCCGGTGGCAAGGGCGAGCCGAGGGTCGCCCTGGCGGGCGTGGACCTCGAGGTCGACCCGGGCGAGCTCGTAGCGGTCATGGGGCCCTCGGGCTCGGGCAAGTCCACGCTGTTGCACCTCGTTGGCGGCATGGACACCCCGAGCGCCGGGACGGTCCATGTCGGGGACTGGGCGCTCGAGAAGATGGGAACGAAGGCAAAGGCGGGCTATCGCCGCCAGGTCGGCTTCGTGTTCCAGGCCTTCCACCTGCTCTCGTCCCTCGGCGCCTTGGAGAACGTGCTCGCCCCTCTCATCCCGTCGCGCCCGGGACGTGCCGAGGTCGAGCGAGCCCGCCACCTACTCTTGGAGGTGGGGCTGGCCGATCGGGAGGGGGCTCTTCCCTCCGAGCTGTCGGGGGGCGAGCAGCAAAGGGTCGCTCTGGCGCGGGCCCTCGTCGCCGACCCTCCTCTGGTGCTCGCGGACGAGCCGACGGGCAACCTCGACTCTGCCAGTGGTGCCCAGGTGCTCGACCTGCTGGTCGACCTTCAGGCTCGCCGGGCGGCGACCGTGATGATCGCCACCCATGACCCCGAGGTGGCCGCTCGCTGCGGCCGTGTCGTACGTCTACGAGACGGGTTCATTCACCAGGCGCCCGGGAGCTGACGCTGCGCCTGCGTCGCCCCCCCTCGCGCCTGGGACAATGGGCGGGTGCAGGAGGGCACGGCGACCCGCCGCCACCGGGCTGGGGAGGAGGACCAGGAGCTGCGGATCCTCCACGTCGACATGGACGCCTTCTTCGTGGCCGTGGAGGTCCAGGCCGACCCGTCCCTCGCCGGTCGGCCCGTGATCGTCGGCGGTGCCGGGCGGAGGGGCGTGGTGGCGTCCTGCTCCTACGAGGCCCGGGCCTACGGCATCCACTCGGCCATGCCGTCGGCCCGGGCCAGGAGCCTGTGCCCGGAGGCCGTGTTCCTGGCCGGCCGCTACGACGCCTACGCCGCCGTGAGCCGCCGCCTCCACGCCGTGCTGGGCTCGTTCACGCCGGCGGTGGAGGGCATCGCGCTCGACGAGGCGTTCCTGGACGTCGGTGGGTCGCGCCGCCTCTTCGGCCCCGCTCCGGCCATGGCCCACACCATCCGCCGGGCCGTGAGGGACGCGCTGGCGCTCGACTGCTCGGTGGGGGTGGCCCGGTCCAAGCTGCTGGCCAAGCTGGCCTCCAAGGCGGCCAAGCCCAAGGCCACCCGGGCCGAGACGGTCCCAGGGCCCGGGGTGGTGGTGGTCTCGAGGGCCGAGGAGCTTGCGTTCCTCCATCCCCTCCCGGTGTCGGCCCTCTGGGGGGTGGGGCCGGCGACGGCCGCCCGCCTGGCACGCCTGGGAGTCGACCGGGTGGAGCACCTGGCGGCCGTCCCGCTGGAGTCCCTGGTGGCCACGTTCGGCCGGGCTTTGGGCCGCCAGCTCCACGACATCGCCTGGGCCCGCGACGAGCGGCGGGTGGAGCCGGACCGGGGCGTGAAGTCGATAGGCCACGAGGAGACCTATGCCGCCGACCACGCCGACCCCGCCTTCCTCCAGCACCAGGTGGTGCGCATGGCCGACGCCGTCGCCAGCCGGGTGCGGGCGGCGGGAATGGCTGGGAGGACGGTCACGGTGAAGGTGCGGTTCGGGGATTTCACCACGCTCACCCGATCCCACACTGCCGCCGTGGCCCTGGCCGACGGCCCCGGCATCGCCCGGGTCGCCGCCGGCCTCCTGGCCGGGGTGGACGTGCGCCCCGGCGTGCGGCTCCTCGGCGTCAGCCTCTCCGGGCTGGCCGGGCTGGAAGAGGCCGGGGCAGCCCGCCAGCTCAGCTTCGACGACCCAGGGCAGGAGCCCGGATGGGGGGCGGCGTCGGCTGCTGTGGACGCCGTCCGGGCCCGGTTCGGCGAGCGGGCGGTGGGCCCGGCCGCCCTCGCCCAGCCGGGGGGCGCCGGCCTCGACGTCAAGCGGGTCGGGGACACGCAGTGGGGGCCGTCGGCCCTGGGGAGCGGCCGGGATGAGACGGCGCCGGGACCGGGATGAGACGGGGCCGGGAAGGGAAGGAGTCTCGCGCGTTGTCGAGCACGGTGACGTGCGCGATGATGCGGACGAGGAGCGGACAGGGAATGCCGGTGCCGATGTGGGCTAGCGGGGAGCAAGGGGGAGGGCGTGCCGCTTTCCGAGCATGAGCAGCGGATCCTGCAGGAGATCGAGAAGACCTTCTACGAGCAGGACCCGATGTTCGCCCGGCGCGTCGAGAGCGAGGCGGTGTACCGCCATGCCGGCCGCAGCTGCAAGTGGGACGTCGTCGGCTTCGCCGCCGGCCTGGCCCTCCTGCTGGCCACGTTCTCGAGCTCGGTGCTGCTCGGAGGGATCGGGTTCCTGATCATGCTGTTCGCGACCGTCCACTTCGAGCGCGGCATGCGCCGCATGGGCAGGCTCGGGTGGCAGGAGCTGTCGGAGTCGGTCCGCGGCCGGGGCCTCAGCGAGAGCTGGGGCGCCACCCGCCACCACCTCCGGGGCCGCTTCCGCCGCGAGTGACAGCGAGCCCCGGCCCGGGGGCTCTCCGGGCACCGCCTCCGTGCGCCCTCCTGGTCGCCGGATGGCGCCGCTCGCCGGGGGCCAGGGCCACCGGCTCGGCGGCCAGCACGCCCCGGCGGGGGAGGCGTGGGCGGCCCGGCCGGTCGAGGCCGAGGAGGAGCCTGGGGTCGATGGACCACGCCGCCCGCTGGCGCCACGAGGCGTCCCGGCTGACGGCCCGACAGATCAAGGCGGCACGGCGGGACGCGCTGTCCCCTCGGCCCGGGCCGGCGCCCCGGGGTCGCGGGGCGCGGGGG
>JBOGGR010000207.1:0-4979 GCA_050744025.1 Acidimicrobiales bacterium | reverse complement strand
GCGGTGGGGCGCCCGGGGGCGGCGAGGTGCCGGGGGGGACGGCGGCGCCCGGCGGCGGCGCTGGTCAGGGGACCCCCGAGGGGTGGAGGGCGGTGCGGGGGCGGCTCGGGACGCTCGACCTCAACGGCGATCCCTCGGCGGCTGCCTCGCTCGTGGGGGCGCTCCGGGTCTTCGCCGGCTACGCCGGCTGGGGTCCCGGCCAGCTGGCGGGCGAGCTCTCCGTGGGGGGCTGGATCCTGGTGGACTCGGAGGACGACGACGCCTTCACCGCCAACCCCGACGGCCTGTGGAAGGCCGTCCTGCGCCGCCAAGGCGGTGATTTCGCCCTCCTGGCTGCCTACCCGCTGGACCCCTCGGCCAACTGAGAGCTGTGGTCCGCCAGGGCGGGCCCCCCGGTCCCTCACTCCACCGGCTTGGACCCTCCCGCCCGGTCGGGCCGAGGGGAAGCTGGGTCGTTTCGCGTCGTTGGAACGTCACGAAACGACCCAGCTTCTCCTGAGAGGAATCCATTCAGGCCCGTGACATCATGGAAAGGCATGGACGTCTCCGAAGCAACTGCCAAGGGCGCGCCCTGCTCGGCCTGGTTCAGCCGCCAGCTCGGACTCATCACGAAGGAGCAGGCGGTGACCGCCGGCCTGAGCGGACGGGAGATCCGGTGGCGACTACAGCAGGGCCGATGGGCGCTCGTCGCGCCCGGACTGTATCGCCTGGTGGGGGCTCCGATGGCCTGGGAGCAACGCGCCCTGGCTGCCTGCTCGCCGGCCGGGAGGCCGTGCTCTCCCACGGGGCGGCCGCGGCCGCATTGGGCCTGGCGGGGATGGCCAAGGGCCCCATCGAGGTGTCAGTGCCTGACCGGCGGCGTGCCCTGGCGGCTGGCCGCCTGGCTATCGTGCACCGCCCAGGGCGACTGGACCGGGTCGACCGGGCGCGGGTCGGGGTGCTCCCTGTCACGACCCCGACCCGGACGGTGATCGACCTGTCGGCCTGCCTGCCCGTCCCAGCTCTGGAGCGGCTCGTGGACGACACGCTGAGCCGGCGTCGGACGTCGTTGGCCAAACTCGAGCGCCGGGCAGACGAGATCCTGGGCCAGGGCCGGCCCGGCTCGGCGGCCCTCCGGGCCGTCCTGGAGGGTTGGGCGCCAGGGCGGCCTGCCGACAGCCTGCAGGAGATGCGTCTGGTCCGCCTGCTGCTCCGGCACGGACTGCCGGAACCGGTGCGCCAGCACCGGGTCTGTGACGGGGACCGGTTCGTGGCCAGAGTCGATCTGGCCTGGCCACGTGCCAGGGTCGCCCTCGAGCTGGACAGCGCGGAACGACACGCCGGCCCTCGTGCCTTCCATCGGGACCGGGCCAGGGCCCTGCGGATCGAGGCCGCGGGGTGGGGCTTGTATTCGATCACGCCCCGCAACATCGACGAGGGGGCCATGACCGATCTGGTCGTCGCCCTGAGGGCCACGCTCGGCCTGCCGGCGCCGGTGCGGCAGCGCCCGACGCCCATCCCGACGGTCGGGCCATCCCCCGAAGCCCAGGCGGGGTGCCGGTAGGGTGGGCAAGGTGGCGACGCCATCGCTGAGCGACCGGAACGACGGGGCCGACCGGAGCGACCGGCTCGGGCGGGCTGACCTGAGTGGCGGAGCCCCGCGGAGCGACCGGCTCGGGCGGGCTGACCTGAGTGACGGGGCCGACCGGAGCGACGAGGCGCAGCCGAGCGACCGGGTCGGCCGGGCCGACCTCCTCGGCGGGCTCAACCCGGCGCAGAGACGGGCCGTCCTCCACGAGGGCGGTCCGCTCCTGATCGTTGCCGGGGCCGGTTCCGGCAAGACCAGGGTCCTCACCCACCGGGTCGCCCACCTGATCCGGGAGCGGGGCGTGTCCCCCTTCCAGGTCCTGGCCATCACCTTCACCAACAAGGCGGCCGACGAGATGAGGACGAGGGTGGCCACCCTCGTGGGCCCGGTGGCTGACCGAATGTGGGTGTCGACGTTCCACGCGGCCTGCGTCCGCATCCTGCGCCGGGACGCGGGCGTGCTCGGGTACAAGTCGTCGTTCACGATCTACGACCAGGCCGACGCCGTCCGACTCACCGGGTACGTGGTGCGGGACCTCAACCTGGACTCCAAGCGCTTCCCGCCCCGATCGGTGCACTCGGCCATCAGTGCTGCCAAGGCAGACCTGGTCGACTACGAGACCTACGCGGAGCGGGCCCGTTCCAGCATCTACGAGCGTCGGATCGCGGAGGTCTACCGGGACTACCAGCAACGCCTGCTCGCCGCCAACGCCATGGACTTCGACGACCTGCTGGACAACACCGTCCGCCTGTTCCAGGTCAGCCCGGACGTGCTCCAGCACTACCAGCGGCGCTTCACCCACATCCTGGTCGACGAGTACCAGGACACGAACCGGGTGCAGAACGAGCTCGTCCTGATGCTCGGCCGGGCCCACGGCAACGTCTGCGTGGTGGGCGACTCGGACCAGTCGATCTACGGGTTCAGAGGAGCGGACATCCGCAACATCCTGGGGTTCGAGAAGGCTTTCCCCGACACCACCGTCGTGGTCCTGGAACAGAACTACCGGTCCACCCAGACCATCCTCGACGCCGCCAACGCGGTGATCGCCAACAACACCGGGCGCAAGCCCAAGTCCCTGTGGACCGACCTGGGTGGCGGTCGGAGGGTCTCCCGCTACCGGGCCAGCGACGAGCGGGAGGAGGCGGCCTGGGTGGCGGAGGAGTCGGGCCGGCTCCACGCCGGAGGGGCCCGGTGGGGGGACATCGCCGTCTTCTACAGGACCAATGCCCAGAGCCGGGTCCTGGAGGAGGAGCTCGTGGGCCGGACCGTGCCGTTCAAGGTGGTGGGAGCCACCCGCTTCTACGACCGCCGGGAGGTGAAGGACGTCCTGGCATACCTGAGGGTGCTGGTCAACCCGGCCGACGAGGTGTCGCTCAAGCGGGTCGTCAACGTCCCCCGCCGGGGGGTGGGCGCCACCTCGGTGGGCCGCCTGGACAGCTACGCGACCAGCCGGGGCGTGGGCTTCTGGGAGGCCCTGGCCGAGCCCGAGGCTGCTGGCCTGTCCGGGAAGGCTCTGGCTGGGGTCAAGCGCCTGACGGACCTGCTGGGCGAGCTGCGGGCCGTGGCCGGGCTGCCGGCGCTGGGAGCACTCCCGGATGCCGCGGGCGGCCCCGCCGGCACCGCACAGCCGGGCGCCGCCGCCACGCCGGCGGAGCTGCTGGAGGCGGTGCTCGAGCGGAGCGGGTACCGGGCCGAGCTGGAGGCGGACCAGACCGTGGAGGGAGCCGGGCGGCTGGAGAACGTGGGGGAGCTGATGAGCTCGGCCGCCGAGCACGACGACCTGGCGGGCTTCCTGGAGTCGGTGGCCCTGGTCGCGGATGCCGACGAGATCGACGGTGACGACTCCAAGGTCGTCCTCATGACCTTGCACACCGCGAAGGGCCTGGAGTTCCCGGTCGTGTTCATGGTCGGGATGGAGGACGGTGTTTTCCCCCATCTCCGCTCATTGGGCGAGCCGGCCGAGCTGGAGGAGGAGCGGCGCCTCTGCTACGTGGGGATCACCCGGGCCCGGGAGCAGCTGTACCTGAGCCACGCCTGGTGCCGGTCCCTCTGGGGTTCGACCCAGTACAACCCGCCAAGCCGCTTCCTGCACGAGATCCCAGCCGAGGTCCTGGCCGAGGCAGCGGGCCCCGACTCCAAGGGCGCCCGGAGCAGCCGAGGGATCGGGCGCTTCGGGGACGACAGCTGGACAGGCCGCGGGCCGGGCGGCTGGGGCGGGGGCCGACCTCGGCGGGACGACGCCACCTGGCGGGACGGCGGGGAGGACGCGCCGGCCGGGCGCCGGCGTCGGGGCCGGGACCGGCTGGTGGATGCCGCCATGGCGGAGCGGGCGGCCACACCGGTGAGGACGTCGGGGGCCGAGCGCCTCGGCCTCGCGGTGGGTGACGACGTCGTCCATGGGAAGTGGGGCGAGGGCGTGGTGGTCGACCTGAGGGGGCGGGGTGACAAGACCGAGGCGACTGTCCGCTTCCCGGGCCTCGGGGACAAGCGGCTCCTCGTGGCCTGGGCCCCGCTCAAGAAGGCGTAGCCGATGGGAGACGGCCGCGCCCCCGCCGGCCGCGCCCCCGCCGGGCGCACCTCCGCCGACTGGACCTCGCCCCGGGGCCTGCGGACCGACAGCCTGCCCTGGCACCTGTGGGAGAAGGCCAAGCGCCTGATGTGGAACCCGGCGGACCTCGACATGGCCGGCGACGCCGCCGAGCTCGCCGCCCTGCCCACGGAGGCCCGCCTGATCATGGCCAGCCTGGCTCGCGGCTTCATGATCGGGGAGGAGGGGGTGACCCTGGACATCCTGCCCCTCATCCAGGTCATGGCCGACGAGGGCCGCCTGGAGGAGGTCATCTACCTGACCAGCTTCGCCTTCGAGGAGGCCAAGCACGTCGACTTCTTCTGCCGGTGGGTGGACGCCGCCGGCATGGACTTCGCCGAGCTGGACGAGGCCGTGGCCGCCTCGTACCGGCGGGCTGGCTCGGAGGTCCCGCTCCAGCGCGACCCGATATTCGAGGAGGAGCTACCCCAGGTCATGCGCAGGCTGCTCACCGACCGCTCGGCCGAGGCCGTCCTGGATGCCTCGGTGACCTACAACCAGTTCGTGGAGGGAGGCCTGGCAATCGCCGGCTACCGGGTGTGGGACCAGCTGTTCCAGCGCTTCGACGCCCTCCACGGCCTCCAGCGGGGCCTCACCCTGGTGCGGCGGGACGAGAGCCGGCACATCACCTACGGGACGTACCTGTGCCGGCGCCTCATTGCCGCCGATCCGGGTCTCCTCGAGGTGGCCACGGCCCGGCTGCGCCAGCTCCACCGCGTCTTCGGCGGGGGCTCGTCCGGCGGCCGGCCGGGAGGCGCGTACGGCGCCGGCGCCGCGTACCGGGGGGCCCGGGCCGGGGAGGACGCCGGCGGGGGCGTGGCCAGG
>JBOGGR010000206.1:0-1617 GCA_050744025.1 Acidimicrobiales bacterium | reverse complement strand
GGCCCTGCGGGAGCTGAGGTCGATCCTCGACGTGCTCCGCCAGGCCGACGACGCAGACCTCACCGCGCCCGCGCCTGGCCTCGGGCAGCTCGACGTCCTCGTGTCCACCGCATCCGCCGCGGGGATGGCCACGATCGTCGCCGTCTCCGGCGAGGCGCAGCAGCTCCCGCCGACTGTCGACCTCGCGGCGTACCGGATCATCCAGGAGTCCCTCACCAACGCCCTCCGCCACGCCGGCCCGGCGAGGACCTCGGTGTCGCTCTCCTACGGGCGCGGCCAGGTGGTGATCGAGGTGGCCGACGACGGGCGGGGGCTGGCAGACGGAGCCGGGGCCGGGGGGCCCAGCGTCCGAGGCATCGACGGCTCCGGTCGCTCCGGTCGCTCCGGCGGCTCCGGCGGCTCCGGCGGCTCCGGCGGCTCCGGCGGCTCCGGTCACGGCATCACCGGGATGCGCGAGCGTGCCACGGCGGTGGGTGGCACCCTGGAGGCCGGGCCGCGCCCCGGAGGGGGGTTCGTGGTGACGGCCTGCCTCCCCGATCGAGTGGGCTCATGACGCGACGCCTTCTGCTCCTGCGGCACCCGGGCTGGCCGGCGGCAGGGTCCGGCTCGACATGATCCGGGTCCTCTTGGCCGACGACCAGGCGCTGCTGAGGGCCGGGTTCCGGGTCCTGGTGGACTCGGCACCCGACCTGGAGGTGGTGGGCGAGGCAGCCGACGGCGAGGCCGCTCTTTCCCTGGCGCGCTCCACCCGGGCGGACGTGGTGCTGATGGATGTCCGGATGCCCGGCATGGACGGCCTCGAGGCCACGCGCCGGATTTGCGCCGACGAGGACCTCGCGGGGGTGAAGGTGATCATCCTCACCACGTTCGAGGCCGACGAGTACGTCTTCGATGCTCTGCGCGCCGGCGCCAGCGGGTTCCTGGTGAAGGACACCGAGCCGGCCGAGCTGCTCTCCGCCATCCGGGTGGTCGCCGGGGGCGAGGCGCTGCTCTCGCCCCGGGTCACCCGCCGCCTCATCGCGGAGCTGACCAGCCGGCCGGAGCGCCGCGGGGGCACCCCCGCCGGGCTGGCGATGCTCACCGATCGGGAGCGCGAGGTGATGGCGCTGGCCGCCACCGGGCTGTCCAACGACGAGATCGCCGCCAAGCTCTACCTCAGCCCGCTCACCGCGAAGACCCATGTCAGCCGGGCGATGACCAAGCTGGGCGCCCGGGACCGGGCTCAGCTCGTCGTGATCGCCTACGAGTCCGGCCTGGTGGCCCCCGGCCGCCCCTGACCCAGCGACAGCCGCTTCGGGGCGATCATGCGATAGCTGTCCTCCACCAGCTCGGCCAGCTCGTCCCAGTCCTGCCCGACGCCGAGGCGGGCCCCGACCCAGCCCTTGGGCCCTACGTAGCCGGGGACGTAGAAGCGCTCGGGGTCCGAGCCGACCAGGGCCTCCTGGACGCCAGGGCCGGCCTTGCACTGCATCGAGCCCCCGTCCTCGCTGGTCATGACGAACAGCTTGCCCCTCACCCGGAACGCCGGGGCGGTATGACCGCCGAACGGCCGCTCCTCGACCTCGGGCAGGGCCAGGCAGATGGCTCGCAGCCGCTCGATCGGGTCGGGGTCGTCGC
>JBOGGR010000205.1:0-5336 GCA_050744025.1 Acidimicrobiales bacterium | reverse complement strand
ACGTGAAGGTGGTCATCGAGCTGGCCTCCTGAAGCCGCCCCCGCCGCCCCCGCCGCCCCCGCCGCCCCCGCCGCCCCGCCCCACCCCTAGCATGAGCTGGTGCGGTCGGTCCGGGACCTGGAGGTCGAGGTCGGAGGGCGCCCGGTGCTGGCCGGGGCGTCGTTCACGGTCGCGGCCGGCGACAAGGTCGGCGTGGTGGGCCGCAACGGCGCCGGCAAGACCAGCCTGCTCAGGGTCCTCGCAGGGGACGCGCCGGCCAGGGCCGGCACGGTCCTGCGCAGGGGCGCGCTCGGCTACCTGTCCCAGGAGCCCCGCCGGCGCCGGGACGGGGCCCGCAGCGCCCTCTCGCACGTCCTGTCGGGCCGGGGCCTGGACGAGGCGGCCACCCGCCTGGAGAAGCTGCGCCTGCGCATGGAGGAGGACCCGTCTCCCGCCAACGTCGGCCGCTTCTCCCGGGCCGAGGACGCGTTCAGCACGGGCGGGGGCTACCAGGCCGAGGCGGACGTCAACCGCATCCTGGCCGGGCTGGGCCTCGCCGCCGACCGGGTGGGCCTCCCCCTCGGGACCCTGTCCGGCGGCGAGCGCCGGCGGGTGGAGCTGGGCCGCATCCTGTTCGCCGGCAGCGACCTGCTCCTCCTGGACGAGCCCACCAACCACCTGGACGTCGACGCGAGGTCCTGGCTCATGGGCTTCCTGCGCAGCTACCGCGGGGCCCTGCTCGTCGTGAGCCACGACCTCGCCCTCCTCGACGAGGCCATCACCCGGGTCCTGCACCTCGACCGGGGACCGGGGGAGGGGACGCTGGTCGAGTACAAGGGGACCTATTCCCAGTACCTGGCGGCCCGGGCCGCCGACGAGGAGCGCAAGCGCCGCCTGGCCGAGCGCCAGCAGGCCGAGATCCACCGCCTGGCCGGCCTGGCCGACAGCATGCGCCACCAGACGGCCACGCGGGCGAGGAAGGCCAAGACCCTCGACCACCGGGTGGAGCGGCTCCGTGCCGGGGCGGTCGAGGGGCCGACCCGGAGGAGGACGCCGGCAGTGCGCTTCCCGCCGCCGCCCCACACCGGCCGGGTCGTGCTGGAGCTCGAGGCCCTCACCAAGGGCTTCGGCGGCCCACCGCTCTTCGCCGGCCTGGACCTGACCCTGTCCCGGGGCGAGCGCCTGCTCGTGATGGGGCTGAACGGGGCGGGCAAGACGACGCTGCTGCGGATCCTGGCCGGCGTCCTCGATCCGGACGGCGGCCGGGTGCGCCAGGGCCTCGGCGTCACGGTCGGCTACTACGCCCAGGAGCACGAGGGGATCGCCGCCGGCCGCAGCGTCCTCGCCCACCTGAAGGAGCGGTCCGACGCGCCGGAGCGGGACCTGCGGGCCCTGCTCGGGATGCTCGGGCTCACCGGCGAGGTCGCGTTCCAGGACGCCGGCACCCTGTCGGGCGGCGAGAAGACCAAGCTGGCCCTGGCCCAGCTCGTGGCCGGCCGCCACAACCTGCTCCTCCTCGACGAGCCCACCAACAACCTCGACCCCGGCGCCCGTGAGGCCGTGGCGGCCGCCCTGTCCTCGTGGCCCGGCGCCCTCGTGCTCGTGAGCCACGACGTGGAGTTCGTGCGGGCCCTCTCGCCCGGCCGGGTCCTGCTCATGCCCGACCTCAGCATCGACTACTGGAGCGACGAGCTGGCCGACCTGGTGGCGCTGGCCTGAGCAGGGGCGGGCCCGGCGTTGGTGGGCGCGGGCCGATAGGAGGAACAGCGGCTATTTCGCCGAAATCCTGTGCCCACTAACGTCGACCTGTGCCATCCTCCCTAGTCGCCGAAGGCATCCTCCAGATCGACACGCTGCTCGGCGGCTGGGAGCGGATGACGGCGGGCTACCTGGTCGAGGGCCCGGCGCCGGTGCTGGTCGAGACCGGGAGCCAGAGCTCGGTGCCGGCCCTGCTGGAGGCGCTGGCCGGGCTCGGCGTGGAGGCCGGCGGCCTGGCCGGGGTGGCCGTCACCCACATCCATCTCGATCACGCCGGCGGGGTCGGCGACGTGGCCCGGGCCTTCCCGCAGGCCACGATCTACGTGCACGAGAAGGGGGCTCGCCACCTGGCCGACCCGAGCCGCCTGGTGAGCTCGGCATCCCGGGTGTACGGGGGCCTGCTCGACTCGCTCTACGGGCGCCTGGACCCGACGCCGGCCGAGCGCCTGCACGTGCTCGCCGACGGCGAGGAGATCGAGGTGGGGCCCGGCCGGGTGCTCACGGCCGTCGACTCGCCCGGGCACGCCAAGCACCACCTCGGGCTGCACGACTCGGCAACGGGCATCCTCTTCGCCGGCGACGCGGTCGGGGTGCGCCTGCCCGACGCCGGGGTGCTGCGGCCGGCCGTGCCGCCGCCCGACTTCGACCTGGAGCTGGCCCTGGGGTCGCTGCGCCGTTTCGCCGAGCGCTCGCCCTCGGCCCTGGCCCTCGCCCATTACGGCCTGTTGGAGAGCCCGCAGGAGGTGCTGGCCGAGGCGGCGCAGACCCTGCGGTCGTGGACGGCGGTGGCGGAGGGCGCGTGGAAGGAGGGCAGGGACATCGCCGGGGCCCTGTCCGACGCCTTCGAGGACGAGCTCAACGGCGTCGACCCGGCCACGAGGGAGAAGCTGGAGACGCTGAACGGCGTCCACTCCAACGCCGCCGGCCTGCGCCGCTGGCTGGAGACCCGGACCGCCTCCGCGGACGGGTGAGGCGGGCTCGCCGCCTGGCCGGGGCCGCCCCGGCGCTGCCAGGATGGGGCCCGTGAAGATCCTCCGGCTCGTCCTCGGCGCGCTGGCGCTCGGTCTGCTCGCCTCGGCCTGCGCCTACGGCTACAACGTCCCCGCCGGCCTGCCGGTCGTCGCCAACCCGCCCGGCCCCCACCCCAAGCCGGCGGCCGTCGTGGTCCTCCAGCACGTGAGCTTCGGGCCGTCGAGCGTCACCATCGAGGCCGGCCAGACCGTCGAGTGGATATGGCGCGACCCCGGCATCCCCCACAACGTGACCTTCACCAGCTTCCGCAGCGAGACCAAGACGGCCGGCGTCTACTACCACACCTTCACCAAGCCGGGGACGTACGGCTACCGCTGCACGTTGCACTACAACATGCTGGGCGAGGTGATCGTCAAGGCTGCCTAGCCGGCGGGCCGGCGGGGCTGGCGGACCGGCCGGGCTGGCGGGCGGCTGGCTGGCGGGTCGGCGGGGCTGGCGGCGGCCGGGCTGGCGGGGTCAGCCGGGCTGGTGCAGCTCGATGCGGTTGCCGGAGGGGTCGGCAAGGAAGGCCTGACGGCCGGCTCCGACCGGGACAGGGTCGGTGACGCTGACCCCCCTCTTCCGCAGCTCGTCGACGGTGGCTCCCAGATCCTCCACGAGGAGGGCGAAGTGCTGGCCCCGGTCCGGGGCCACCTCGCCCTCGACCAGGTGGACCTGCTGGGGTCCGGCGTCGAGCCAGGCCCCGCCGAACGCGAAGTCGGGCCGGTCGGACCGGGCGGACAGTCCCAGGACCTCGCAGTAGAACCTCTCCGCCTCGGCGGCGTCGCCGACCACGAGCGAGACGTGGTGGACGCCGGTCGGCCTCATCGCTCCAGTGTGGCGCGCCCGGGGCGGTCAGTGGAAGCGCGTCACGGAACTCCCGGCCGCCCGGCCCGGCTCCGCTCCTCGCCGCCCGGCCCGGTTCCCGGCCGCCCGGCCCGGCTCTCGGCCGCCCGGCCCGGCTCCGCTCCTCGGACCGAGTCGGAGGCGACCCCCTACATGCGGACGGCCCCGTCCTCGTCGAGTGCCCAGCCGGGATTGTGGGCGACCTCCCACACATAGCCGTCGGGATCGGCGAACGCCCCCGACGTTCCGCCCCACTCCGCAGGAGCCGCAGGCCGCACCACGGTGCCGCCCGCCTGCTCGGCCTCGCGCAGGACGGTGCCGACCTCCTCGGGCGAACGGACGTTGTGGGCGAGCTCGATCCCGGGAGCGCCGTGACCGCCGAGCGCCGTCCACAGGCCGAAGACCATCCCGCCGGCCTGGAAGAAGCAGATCTCGTCGTCGGGCTGCTGGGCGCCTCCCCAGCCGAGCGCCTCGTAGAACGAGCGTGCTCGGGAGAGATCGGTGACGCCGAGCGTCACCAGGCTGATGCGCTGCTCCACGCCGAACAGCATCGCAGAGCTCGACGAGCGGCGGATCGTCACCGCGTCGGGGCGTTCGAGTGGCCGGCCCGTCGGCGAAGGGCCCAGGACTCGTCGCTTCCGGGGGGGTCGACGGGCCGGCGGCGCCTGCGGCGATCCGTGCACGCGCTCTGTCGCTGGGTCGGGGCGCAGGAACGCGCAGCGAGTACTCGCACTGGCGCCTGTCGGTGCCTGTCGGTCGCCGGTGTCGCCCTCCGAGCGAGGTGATAGCAGTTTTGGTCGTCCTACGACGCGAACCGCTATCACCTCGGTCCTGAGCGCCGGCCGGCCCCCCCAGCCAGCCAGCGCCAGCGGAGGGAGTGGGATTCGAACCCACGGTGACCATGAGCCACAACGGGTTTTCGAGACCGCGCATTGCGCATTGAGTCCTGCCAAGCGGTCCTTCGCGGTAGAAAGCCCAGCTCAGAGGCGGTTTTGCGCCGGTTCACCCAGCGTGGCCATGACCTCCGCACCCCATCCGCACCCCACCCTGCTGCGCAGGGCCGGTCAGGCCTTCTCGGGGCCGATGCGAGCGGGTAGCAACGCTACGGAGCGTGATGGCGTGTCGGGACGTGCCCAGGGGCGGATCTGGAGGCTGTGAAGCAACAGCCCGCAGGGTCGCAGTCAGGCGGAGGTCCGCAGTAGGTGGGCGTGGGTTCCCACCGGGCCCGGGAGTGGCTCGAGGTGCACGAGCCCGTCCTCGCCCACATCGACCACCCTGGCCACGGCCAGGGCCGCCGAGCTTCCGGCGACCACGTAGGACCCCGGCACGATCTTCGACGGCTGGCGCGCCTCGTGGAGATACGTCCAGGGCAGCCCGGTGTCGTCCTCGCTGTTCAAGTCAACCCAGATGTCAGGGTCCGCGCCCATGGCTAGGCCTCCTCTGTCGGCGCGCGGCCGTGATGCTCATTCTGGCGCACTTGGAGCTGGCCACCGCGCACGACGAAGACCGTGTCGTCAGGAGCTTGTTCGCGCCGGATGCGTAGCTCGGCCGTCATCGTCCTGGCCGCAGGGGGCCGGGGCCGACTCGGCCTTCGGCAGTCGGCAAGGTGACCATGCGGCGTCCCGCCTTGGTCTTGGGTCGGCCCTCGATCCGACAGCCCGGCACTACAGCGATCGAGCGCTCCACGCTCACTATCCCGGCCCGCAGGTCCAGGTCCCGCACCCGCAGGGCTGCGATCTCAC
>JBOGGR010000204.1:0-16481 GCA_050744025.1 Acidimicrobiales bacterium | reverse complement strand
GTGCTGGCCCGGGCGCTCTGCATGGCGCCCGCCGACAGGTCAGCGCGGAGCGCCGCCCTGCGGGAGGCCGCCGGGCGGAGGACGCCCCGCGACTGGCTGGAGGACCAACTCCTGGCGGGGGGGAGCTGATCACCTCCTGGACGTGCTCACCCGAGGGCCCCGGCCAGCTCGCCGAGCAATCCCAGCGACGTGCTCACCCGAGGGCCCTGGCCAGCTCGCCGAGCAATCCCAGGGCTCCAGCGGTGCCGTCCACGGTCACGTCGGCCGCCGCCGCCAGCTCCTCGGGGAGCTCGGCACTGGCCACAGCCACCTTGACGGCCTCGAACCCACCTCCGGCCGCCAGCCTGTCGAGGGCGGCGAACGCGGCCAGGTCGCCGCGGTCGTCCCCGAGGAAGCAGGCCGCGGCCAAGCCGACGCACCACTCGGCCACGACAGTCCCCTTGTCGACCGCAGCCGGCGGCCGCAGCTCCACGCTCATCCGGCCGGGCTCCGCCACCAGACCGCTGGACTCGGCCCACCGGCTGGCAAAGGCCACCGCCCAGCCCGCCACCCTCGGGGCGGCACGCCAGTGGAGCGTGAGCGCGAGGCCCTTGTGCTCCACGACGAGGCCCGTCGGCCCGCCGGCCCGGGCGGCAGCAGCCACGCCTTCCACCGCGGCGGCCCAACGCTCGACGCCAGGCGCCGGCACCACGCTCCCGTCCTCGTCGGTCCGCTCGAGCCCGTAGAGACCGGCCAGGCGCACCCGCCCCCCGTCGGGCGGCCCGGGTCGAGCCACCCCCACGTGATCCACGAGGAACCGGGCCGGGCGTCCCGAGACCACGCCGACCACGGCCAGCCGGCCGGCCAGGCGGTGGAGCAGGTCGACCGACCCGGGCAGGGGGCGGGCATCCTGCGGGGCACGAACGATCGGCGCCAGGGTCCCGTCGAAGTCGGTGATGAGGCCGCACCGCCGCGGCTCGGCGAGCAGAGCGCTGAGGGCCGCCGGCCCTGCCCGTCCCGGCGGGGCCGCCCCCACTAGCTGCCGGTCGTGGTGGACCCAGCAGTGCTGGAAGTGGTCCCTCCGGGGGTCGAGGTGGCCGAGCCGCCCGATGTCGTCCCTCCAGACGGTGGGGCGATCGACGTGGGGTTGGTGAAGCGCTGGGCCAGCGTCGGCCCCTCCACCACCACGACATCGGCCCCGCTCACGCTCGCGACGGGCAGGGACGAAGGCAGGGGCTGGACAGAGCTGGGGCTCAGCTTCAGGAGCTGGGCAAGCGACGCCGCTGACTGGTCGTAGCCGGGGGCGAAGTAGACGGCCGAGCCGGTGGCGGCCGAGGTCGTGTCGACCGGGGCCAGGAGCTTGTAGCCCAGGGGCTTCAGGGCGTTGCTGAGGTTGGTGGCCCCCTTGGCCACGCTGGTGCCGTTGGCCACCAGTACGGCAACCTTGGACGGGGCCAGCGTCGTGGACGTCGCTGGCGGCACCGTGGTGGTCGTGGTGCCGTGGTGCTTCGCCGGGACCGTGGAGGTCGGGGACGGGGGTGTGCTCGCCGGCACCTTCGGGGTCGGCGTGGGCACGGAGTTGAGCAGGACGATGCCCACGACGACGGCCACGGCCAGGAGGACCAGGCCCCGGCCCAGGGCCAGGCCCGTGGACCGGCTGAACGAGCGGTCGTCAGTGGAGTGGTGCCCCCGGCTCACGGCGAGGGCCGCTCCCCGACTGGGCCACCTTCGAACCGGGCCCTACGCCGGCGATCACGCAGACGACGTAGGCGACGCACGACCAGGGGATCGTAGTCGATCGCCTCCTCCGACTCGATGAGATCGGCCAGCACCTGGTAGTAGCGCCCGGCGGAGAGGCCGAAGCGGCGGCGGATGGCCGCCTGCTTGGTGCCCGGCTGGGTCCACCACGTGCGCTCGAAGTCGAGCACGGCCCGGTCGCGATCGGAGAGGACCATCGCTGGCAGCCTGCCGACCACAGCCCACCGAGTCAAGGACCATAGCTCCGGGCTTGCGCTCTCCAGGGGCGCCCGGCGGCTACGCTCTGGCTCGCCGGCCGGTGTGGCGCAGCTGGTAGCGCAGGCGACTTGTAATCGTCAGGTCGGGGGTTCGAGTCCCCCCACCGGCCCGACAAAAGTGCTGGTAATTGGTGGTGCTGGCCGATGTCACACCTCCGGAGTAGGCTTCACCCCAACAGGAAACCCAACAACGTGGGGAGGAGCTATGACAGGGAGCGTGCGGCTGCGCCGGCCCGGGGTGTGGGAGCTGCGGATCTACCTGGGCCGAGATGAGGGCGGCCGGATCCGCCACCGGCATCTCACCATCCAGGGCACGAGGCGCACTGCCGAGCGGGAGCTGGCCCGGCTGGTGGCCGAGCAGGACCGGCAGGCCGCCGCCGTCCCGGACGAGATCACGCGCCCGTGGGGGCCCACCACGACGGTCAACGACACCATCGCCGGGTGGCGGGACAACGGCTGGCAGGACCTGAGCCCCAGCACCGTACGTGGCTACGAAGGCGTGTGGCGCCGCCATGTGCAGGACGCCATCGGCAGGCGCAGGATCGCCACCCTCACCACCTACGAGGTCGAGCGGTACTTCCGGGACCTCAAGGCCAAGGGCGTCGGCCGGACCACGGTCCGCCTCACCCGGGCCCTGCTCCACCGGTCCTGCCGTCTGGCCCGCAAGTGGAGCGGTAACACCCTGCCCAACCCCGTCAACGGAGCCGAGCTGCCGTTGTGGCGACCGCACGAGCGGCGGGCGGATGTCAGGGCGCCCGAGATCGCCGAGGTACGCGCCCTGCTCGACACGGCTCGCTTCGCCGACCCCCGGGTGGCGGCACTCATCCGTGTGGTCGCGGCAACGGGCATGCGCCGCGGGGAAGCGTGCGCGCTGCGATGGGACGACCTGGACCCGGAGGGCGGGACCATCCGGGTCGATGAAGGCGTCGTGTCTGTCGACGGCACGGCCGCGGCCAGGGAGCCCAAGACGAGAGCCAGCGTACGTCTCGTCGCCGTCGATCAGGACACGCTGGCCATGCTCACCGGTCTCCATCACGCCCAGGAGAAGCTGGCCACGGCGTGCGAGCTGGAGCTGATGTCGGCCGCCTTCGTGTTCTCCTTCGAGCCGGGCGGCACCAAGCCGCCGCACCCGGACACAATGAGCCATGCCTTCGCCAAGGTGAGGGATGCTGCCGACGTCGCGTCCGACGTCCACCTCCACTCCCTCCGGCACTTCCACGCCACAGCCTTGGACCCCGTGATCTCGGAGGCACAGAAGCAGACGCGACTGGGATGGGCCACCGTCCAGATGGCCCGTCACTACACCGACGCGGTGCCGCAGGAGGATCGCCGGGCTGCGGAGCACGTGGGACGCATCCTGTCGCCCGGCGCCGGCCGCGGGGCGCCGCACGCCGAGCAAGTCTCGACCACGGGTGCTGCCTCTGCCTCCTCGTGATCTACACCACCGAGCGCTACCGGCAGATCGTCGGGGACACAGTCTTGGGCACCCAAGCCGGCCGCAGGCGGCCGGCGATCACCATGATGGCTGGCGGGAACCTCGGCCCCGGGGCCCTCAAGGCTGCGCTCGCTCCGCTCGCCGGCTGCGCCGGCCTTGACCGCCCCTTCGTGTACCGGACAAGGGGACCTTGTCGGAACAGGAAGCTGCGGACCGTGCCAGTTGATCTCGCCGTCCAGGAGCCGTTCAACCGCCCGGCGAGGGATGCGCCAGCGGCCGTTAATCGTGAACGCCGGCAGAGGAAGATCGCCCCGCTCGATGGCCCGGTAGATGGACGACCGGCTCTGGCCCAGGAGAACGGCCGTGTCATCCACACTCAGCAGCGGCTTGACGGACAACCTCCGCTCACGCTCGGCCATCGCCGTCCTTCTCGGTCGGCATCTGGCCGGTCCCGGTGATGGTGGACCGGCGCTCCTCCCGTGCCAACTTGCGGGCCTCGGCGGCTTCAGCAGCCGCGGTCTCAGCCAGCCAGGCGTCCCCCAGGGATAGCCAGCCCCGGCCCACGAAGGACCAATCCGTCACGCTGACGAGTGGTGACGAATGGGAGGCCCCGCCCTGGCGCCTGGCGTGCCAGTCGTGGCGGACAGCCCGCAGGGCACCGAAGGTGGTCGAGTAGGCACGGCTCTTGGTCAGCCAGTGTCCCCGGAAGCCGAGACAGTGGGCCCAGGCCCGCAGACGCAGGTGCTCGAGTTCAGGCCGGGCGCCGAGGTCCCAGGCGGTGCGCACCATCCTTGCCAGGTGAGGCGAGAGAAGCGTGCCCAGGCGCTCCAGGTCGCCGGCCCGCAAGCGGTGGTCGAGCAGACCAGCCGGCTCGGTGCTCTTGGTGGCGTACTTGGCCAGGTAGGCGGCCGCGGCGCCGGGAGGGTGGCCGTCGCTCCCGAGCACATGGACGTCGAGCTGGTCGCCCCACCTGGCCACCCCCGACAGGCCGGGACTGTCGGGGTAGGAGACACTGGCGGCCCGGACGGCCCGGTGGATGGCTCCGGCCAGCAGGTCGGCACCAAAGGGCGCTGGCGAGGGGACCAGATCGTCGCTGGCCCCGTCCAGGCGGGCCACGGCATGGACGTGGACCACCCCTCTGCGCTGGTACTCGACCACCTTGGTGAATGACAGCCGGACATGATCTTTGAGCGCCGAGCGGGAGATGGCGGCCAGGCCGGCCAGGTGGCGGCGGATGCCGATGGTGGTCCGCCGCCACAGCTCGGAGGCCAGGGCGTTCCAGATGACCGCCCCCTCACAGTCGAAGCACTCCGGGCAGATCGGCTCACCGAGGACCGGGTCATCTGTCTGGTGGACGATCAGGCAACGGCAGGGGTGGCCGTGGGAACAGCATCCCTGGCCCTGGGGCCGACAGATCCGGGGCCGTCCGTCGTGCTCGCGCCGGGAATGCACGGACCCGAAGCTGGGGGCGGTGAGGGTGAAGAAGACGGCCGGGTGGGAGGCCACCTCCTCGGGCACACCCTTGCCTCCCCGCAGGCCGGCGGCCACCAACTGGAAGGCGTCCACCCGGTAGACGGCCGAGCAGGAGGGACAGCTGGTGGCCCGACGCTGCCCGCAGGACTTGAGCAGCACCTGATCGGGCTGGTCGTAACTGGAGAACGTGGAGCGGACCTCGCCCGAATCCTGGTCCACCTGGAGACTGGAGCCGGCCAGGCGCACGGGGTGGCGACACCAGCCGGTGGCCTTACCCCGGGCTCGCCAGGCCTCGAAGGCCTCCGGGTCGGCGGCCCTGACCACTACCAGGCCGAGGACCCTGGGGTCGGCAGGGACGGTGGTCATCACCCGTCTCCCGCCTGGTGGCGCAGCTCCCGGGCCCGGCCAGGGCAGCCACGGCTTCGTCATCCAGGTAGGCGGCCTTGAGGCGCACCGGCACCCCGCCCTCGTGCAGGAGGTAGCCGACTCCCCTGGCTCCGGCGTCCACGTCGGCCGCCGAGTAGCCCTGGGTGGCCCACCCCGAGCCGAGGATGGTGTCAGAGGCCTCCCTGGTGGCACACCGCAGGGCCCAGCGGAACCCGAACAGGTCCCGGAGGCTGGTGGGCACCACGTCCGAGGCTGGCTTCTGGGTTGCGGCCAGCACGATTACCCCTGCCGCCCGGCCCCTGGCAACCAGGTCCCGGAGCACCTCGGCGCCCTCGGTGCGCTCCTTGCGGTCACCGGCCGCCAGATAGAGAGCCAGCTCGTCGCAGGCCACCACGTGCAGGCCGAGGCCGTCGCCAGGGGCGACCTTGCGCTTGCCCCACGCCAATAGCTGGGCATACCGCAGGTCCATCTCGACCTGGAGGGATCGCAGGACCTCGGTGGCCTGGGCCACGTCGGGCCCGACGAAGGCCTGGGCACAGGAGACCCAGGGGGCCAGCTCCACCTGCTTGCCGTCCAGCAACCACAGGGTGACATCAGGATCGAGGGCGGCGGCGGCCAGAAGGAGGGAGAGGGCAGCCGACTTGCCAGCCCCGGGCTCACCACCGAGCAGCACGTTGTGCTCGGGCAGGCTGAGGGACACGGTGTTGCCGTCCTCATCCAGGCCGACCGGCACCGGGTCCCACAGGCTGGTGCGCTCGGCTCGGGCCCAGGGCCAAGTCAGTGGCCTCGGGTCCGACAGCGGGTCCCGCTTCACCACGGCCACCCTGGCCAGAGCGGCGTTGCGCCGGTCCCGCTGCACTCGGACCTTGCTCACGGCCATGGCCGCGGCGGTGACCTCGGCCACGCGCTCCAGGTCGGCGACCGCCGTGCCTCGGGACACCCGGACGAAGAGGCGATAGCCGGCCGGGGTGTCCTCGATCCGATAGACCATCGGGACCTGGCGGCCCTCCCGGTCGAGGGGAGCGATCCGACAGGCACCCTGGAACCGGCGCCGGACGCGGGCGAAGCGCAGCACCCGCCACAGCCCGTGCCGGGTCCAGGACAAGGCGAGGATGAGAACGACCACGCCGACGACGAACAGGGGGCCGAGTTGGGGACCCAGCTTCGAGGTAGCCAGGTCCCAGCCGATCCAGACGGCCGAGATCAGGCCCAGCTCCACCCTGAACCCCCAGGCCAGGCGGAGGGCGGCCGAGAGCAGAGTCTCGACCGCCCTCTCCGACCTAACCATGGGGCGCCCCGACAAGGTGGCTCAGGGCCTGCAGCGCGGCGTGCACGGCCTCCTGGGCCACACCGGTGACGAGGGCCGGGAAGATGGCCAAGAGGAGCAGGATGATGACCGCGACCTTGAGCTTCATCGGAGCCCTTTCCCTACGAGGCCCGGCCGGTGGTGGCCGGCTCGATCCGGGTGGCCTTGAAGGCCACGCCCGAGCGGTCCCCGAGGGCCCAGGGCTGGGCCGTCAGGCCACTGACCTTGACCGGGGCGCCCTGAGTGATCCCCTTGGGCTCACCGGACAGCTTGACGCTGAGCACCTCGGCACCCCCGCCGGTGAGAGCGACGAGCTGGACTGAGAACACGGCCTGGCCGGTGTCGTCGACCTTCGGAGCCTTGGAGTCGTAGTCCAGCACCGGCTCGGGCGGGGCCGCCGCCAGGAACGTGACGGCGCTGGTATCGATGGGGAGCTTCATGCTGATCCTCCTCTGTTCACGCGACCGGATCTCGGCCGCTGTGATGAGGAGACCATGAGGACGACGCCCCGCCTACTTGGCGGCTGTCGGCGATCACGAACGTCCAAAGCCGCAACACCCGTCAACAACGGGCCAAGATGAGGGGCGACGTGGACGGAGCGACTCGAATCCCCAACCGCCTGGCCGAGTTGCGAACCCGGCGAGGCTTGAGCCAGGGCCAGCTGGTCAATGCCCTCCGCCAGGCCGCCCGCAGCCAAGGTGACGGGGATCTGCCGCCGCCTCGGACACTGCAGCAGCAGCTCTCCCGGTGGGAGCACGGCCGGCAGGCCCCCGGTGCCCGCTATCGCCGGCTGCTCACGGCGGTCCTCGGCTGCTCGGAGGTGGAGCTGGGCCTGGCCCCCGTGGTCGAGGGGGAGTCCGAGCCCTCAGCCGAGGAGACCTTCGCCCAGCAGACCGAGGCCCTCGCCGCCGGTCTGGCCCGGGCCGGCTCCGTAGGCGAGGAGACCATCCAAGCGTTCCAGCACACGACCGACTACCTGCGCCTGCGGGATCGGGAAGGAGGGGCCAACCACCTGCTCCACCAGCTCCGGGGTCACCAAGGGCTCCTGGACGGCGCCATGCGCTACAGCCTCAGCCCGGCCCTGCGCTCGGCGCTGGCCACGATCCTGGCCGATACCGCCGCCCTGCATGCCTGGCACGCCCTCGACATGGGCCAGCTCGTACGCTCCTGGGACGCCTTCGACACCGCCGAGGCCGCCGCCAAGCTGGCAACCAACCCTGCCATCGCTGCCTTCGTGGCCGCCGAGCGGGCCTACGCGCTCTTGGAGATCGGCCGCCCCGAGGATGCCCGCCAGCTCATCGACCACGTGCATGGCGTGGGGAGCCGGAAGGTCCCCGCCCTCCTGGCCGCCTGGCTGAGCGCGGCCAGGGGCGAGATCCTGGCCGCCATCGGCGAGAACCGTGCCTGCCGTCGGGCCCTCGATCTCGCTGCCGGGCGCCTGGCCGCCGCCGACCCCGAGCCCGACCTGCCCTTCATCGTCTTGGACGACCACCACCTGGCCCGCTGGCAGGGTCACTGCCTGGCCCGTTTGGGCGACCCTCAGGCCATCGCACATCTGGAGACGAGCCTGTTCGCCTTGGATCTCACCTTCGTGCGGGCCCGAGCCGGCGCCCTGATCGACCTCGCCACCGCCCTCGCCTCCTGCGGCGACCTGACCGAAGCCGGCCGTAGGCTGGGAGAGGCTCGCGTCCTGGCTCTCCAGGCCGGGTCGGCTCGTCAGCTCCGGCGGGCCGAACGGCTACAGCGGGACTTTGGTCTCGACCGCCATCAAGCCGTCTGAGGCGCCTCCCCCTCCTCTCAGGCGATGGACGTGCCTTCGGCGAGCATCACCCGCAGCAGGCCGACGAGCGTGGCGGCATCTCGAACCTTGCCCTGCTCGATCAGGGCGGGAACCTCGCTAAGCGAGATCCACTCCACCCGCTCGGCCTCCGTCACATCGGTGGGCTGCCCCACGCGCTCAGCCCCTTCCGCCACGAACAGGTCGTGAGGAGTGTCGGCGATACCGATGCAGGGTTGGTAGGACACCAGCAGGCGCAGTGGGCCCGGCCGCCAGCCGGTCTCCTCCTCAACCTCCCGGGCCGCGGCGGCCACCGCCGACTCGCCGGGCTCGACAATGCCGGTGGGCAACTCCCATCCCCAACTGTCCGCTATGAAGCGATGGCGCCAGAGGAGGAGCACCCGGTCGGCGTCGTCCAGCACGACCGCGGCTGCCACCCGCTGCATCCGGACCACGTGGTGCTCGAAGCGCTGGCCGTCGGGCAGCTCCACGTCGAGCAGGTCCAGGTTCACCCAGCGGCTCTCGTACACCCGCCGCTGGCCGTGCACTGTCCACTCCATCGGCTGCCTCCTCGCCCACGACCGTACAGGTATCGGCGGACGTCCAACCGCCCCAACTCGCTCTGGCCAAGCGGCGCGCAGTCCTCCGTCGAGGCCCTCACCGTCCGCGACCACCGAGGCAGACCACCCTCCTGAGCTGGCGGCCACCTCCGGGCCGGCCGGGATCACCGGCCTTCGGCTTCGCCGGGCCGGCTCGCCCTGCGGGCGCCCGCCCGTCCCTCCGGCGGCCTCCCTCCGGGTGCTGATCTCCGACCTGCTCCTTGCCCGCTTCTCGCTCGCCTGGTGAGAACTTCCCTTACTGGATCAAGAAGTTGGCCTCCTAGCAACAAATACCCTCGACCAGTGGCCCCCCGGCCACGACGCCGTCATCCTAAAGCAGCCCGGACCTGGAAGAAGCATAAACGACGGAAATGCAGCGTACCGGCTCACCTTGCTCGCTGAGTCTGAATCTCCCGACCCCGGTACGCCCGGCCGCGTTGGGTTAAGCACAAGCGAGCGCTTCACCGGTCCCTGACCCAATTGCCACCACAATCGGTCACCGCTCGCCATGCCACTTCCCTCAACCATTACCGAATGCTTCCAGCCGGGCGCGGTAATCCAAAGAACCTTAACATCATAACCATGCTTAGTCACCCGCGTACCATTCAGAATCTCGATACCCGCCCCGTGACCCACCCTACTAAATCCAATCGCCCAAGCTGGGCTAACTCCCAGCACACCACCGCTCCATGGCCCAACAGAATGCGGAGTACCCTGAGCACTTGCCGACTTCCCCGAGCAGACCTCTTTCCCAGGCAGATTTGGCACTGAACCCCTCGCAGCACCCTTACCAGATACTCCCACGCTGCTTTGGGGCGCGTTTGCCGACCTCCCCATACCACCAGACGTGCATCCACCACCCATAATGCTGGCAAGGAGGACACTCACCCACAACCGACCTCTCCCTCTCACGCCCACGTGACCCCGGCCACTCGTTTTCCCGCACCATACTCGCTCACTGAACTTTGAAGCCCCCATTGATCGCATAAGCCCCGCACAATACGCCCTCCTCATGACCCGGCACTCCTGTCATCCAGTAATCCGTAGAACCGCAACGGACGACAGCAGACAACCACTCGCAAGCAGGATCCCCGCATCAAGAACAAGCCACCTCGGCATACGCGCTAGCATCGCAATACTACCCCCTCCCCTCCAAGCCGCACTCACGATTCCGACTGCCCGCATAACACCATGGGCCAATCCCACCAACACTCCGGCAATAACACCCTGCCCCGATCCCCCAACACCCGCCAGGCAAAACACCAGCACCCACATGGACGGATAAGGATTGCGCGTCACGACTCCCGGGCCGAGAAACACAGCCCACACGGCAACCGTTCGAATACTCTTCTGCCCACGGACCCACAGCGCCGGTACGCCCCACGCGACCCCTATCGGTTCCAGCCTCAATGCTGAAGCCCAACTCACGAAGAACACTCCCGAATAGAGCACTCCCGCGACAAGCGGCCACACTCGCCCGCTCCCAATTATGGCAAGAACCGCCCCTAGCCCGCCCCAGATCACGGCAGAACTGACGCCAAACAGTCCTACCACCAATCCACTCAGGGCCAGCCTGCCCCACACGGAGGCAAGCCGCGGCAGCGATGCCGCGGCGTTCGCACCTCACGGAGATGCTTCCTTCGCCAGTCCCGCGAAAGCAGCGACCAGAACTGCAAAGCTTACGATAGGTAACGTACCCGGCGCTACACCCACACGTCCTCCGCGACGATCTTTCTGCTAACTTGTTCGCGCCCACGCTTAGGGGAGATGCCGACGAAATACGCGTCGCCAGTACCTACACTCGGTTGCCGCGGCCGCCCCGGCCTAGGGTCCCGAAACCCAGCTTCTTTCTCCACCTCTACCGTCGAGCTGGCGCCAAGCCGGCGATCGCCTTCTCTTGGTTACCGAGCATGTTAGCCTTAACCTCCTCGGGGCTGAGACAACCGCTGCACTCACAGAACGTTACGCAAGTGCAGCGAGAAGGGCCGCTATGACAGTCTACACACAGGACATAGCTACCCCTGCCTGGCCCACATGGAGAGCAGGACGTGGAAACCCAGTAACCATCTGTCCAGGTACAATTACCAGAAGCTTGGGTGCAGACGGTCCACCCGTCGAGGCAGAAGGAACTGCCGGTCCCACAGTACGCGCCCCAGGGGCACGTAGTGTACGGCGAACAGCAATTATAGAGCCCCTCGGGACTAGTAACCTGTGCGGCCGCCGCTGGTATCCGACCAACCGTAGCGAGAGCTGCCCCTCCACTTATTCCCACTACGAGTCGCTTAAGGGCTTGCCGTCTTGTCAGCACACGACCTAATCCTTCCACCGTCCTGTCAATAGTTGACTGCTCCTTGTTCATCCTTCGTACTCCTTTTCCTTTCCGTTTGCTTGCCGCAGCTCGCTTCCTAGGCGCGCGAGAGTCTGCGCCGTTTTCAGTCAGAGTTTAGCCGCGACCCCTTAACCGAAATGATCGCCTCATCGGCATGCAGCAGGTCCTGGAGCATCTGCGCGACTTCGGAGCGGCCCCGAGGCGCCTTACCCTCAACGATCTTCCCGGCGCGATTAATCGTATATGCGTATGGAGTAACCGGTGCGTGATAGTCACTCATCACATCTCGGGATACCTTGCCAATAGGGGTCGCGGGAAACCGGGTACGTGTGACTGCCGGTGGAAACTCGCTATTAGCGGATGTAACTGGCAAGAATAGGAGGTCTTTAAACGCCGGCATACTGCGGAACTCCCTCAAAGCGGTAAGAAGGTCTGTGCAACTTGGGCACTGCGGGTCAACGAACAGAAGCACCGCTGCCTCGCCAACGGGGGGAAACTGGTTGGCTCCGTCTTGCGGGCCAGTTAGCGTACTTCGTGACGGCAGATAGGTGAAGCTGGGGGCTAGAGTGCCAGCGGGAAGCCCTGATGGCGCGAGTCTGCTGTTTTCTTCATGCAGGATAAAGGCAAGTTGCCGGTAGATGACAATTATCAGTAGGATCGCGCCCACGAGAAGCGCCCACTGCGCTATTACTATGGGGATGGGGAGTGATATCACTGTGTACGCTCCGAAAATGCAAGGACGGCCGCCCTCGTAATACCAGCCTGGAGCGAAGCCCAGGCCAGGCCCGCGGCCGGAAGGAGTATGAGAGCGAACGCATATAGGGGCTCATCTTGCGGCAGGGGGCCCATCATCGCTGCTGCTGTGCCGCAGCCAAGTAGGAGGACGCTCTTTCCGGTCTGCATGGGCCCAAATCGCGATCGCGAGAGGATTCCAAAGCAGTTGCATTCGGCGTCTACGCCTGTGATCTGTGCTAAGATGCTCATCAGCACGAGGGGAACTAAGACACACGTTGTGGCGATCGCGCTAGCTTCTGGGTGGAAGCTCATTAGGTCCAGACAACCAAGCGTCGCTTCAGCGGCGCCGAGGAGGGTTGCGGCGGTTTGCCGGAGACTGGGCGGGAGTAGGCCTGTTAGCGGCAGACGGGCAAGGGTGCGGCTGAAGCCGGCCGCCGTTCGCAATTTGGATGACCCTGCGAGGAGGAATGCTAGTCCCAACCCGATGAGTAATGTTGATGCGGCGATGCTCATTGAGGTCCTTGGTGCCGGTGTCTTAGGTCGCTTCCCTGATTTCTCCGGAGCGCCGTTGTGAGTTGTGGCGGCGTTTTGCTGATGGGCTATCGGTGTATGTAAGGAAGTGGGTGAGTGTGCTGGCTTTGCTTACCTGGCCGCGTCGAAGGGTATTGCCGTCTCGGTCTAGCCAGACGACAAATGGCATTACCATGACGTTGTACTGGGTAAAGATATTGCTTGCTTCAGATACCGTAGGTATCGCCATAATGTTTAGTGACGCCGCTATCGATCGAAGTGAAGATTGCGTCTGGCGGTTTATTAATATGAGTTCTAGGTCAGAACGTGCAATCGGCAGCTGGCTGAGGGCGCTTGCGAGATCCGGAAACTTTAGTAGTGATCCGTCGGTAAAGACGAGGAGCTGGCCGCGTCCAGTAACACTCGGAACACCGACGGATACTCCGAATTGGGTCTTAGCCGTCCAGTGCGGCGCAATGCCTCCCACGCGAGGTCCGTCGGCAGCGCGGCCGACGTGACTCTCAACGCGTAGGAGGCTGACGCGCAGAAGGGCGAGCATTGCGCTGGCGAGCAGCAGCGTGGCAACGATTAGGTAGGCCATGGATAGCTCCCACCCGGTAGTGCCGCAAGAGAGGATGACGTGCCTGTCGCTGGCGCTCGAAGCTGCGGAGACTTATGCGTTCGTACATCCGCGTCCCACACCGCCCCCGACTCAGGAGTCATCCGAGTCTCCCCACCTTGCTGTCTGTCCGGACTTGCGTCCACCCTCGCGGGCCCTGCCCCGTGGCGACAGGGGCCCTTGCTCGTAGACTCGCGCCGTTGGGCTGGTGTGTCAAGTCAACATGGAACGGGTCGGCCCCGGTCTGCCAAAGAGTCCCCATGTCCCCTGAACCGACCCGTGCCTGCCGGTCTTGCTGCTCGCTGCCCGCTCATCCACCTCGGGATGGACGTCCACGGGACTCGATCTCGGTCGGCATCTTGCACCCCGATGAGGAGTCCCCGGTGGTCGAGCGCATCAGCGCCGACGACGTGGCCGTGCGCCGCTTCATCTCCCGCTTCCCCCGCCCCAAGGCCCTGGCGGCCTGCTACGAGGCTGGACCCACCGGCTACGAGCTGCACCGCCTGCTCACCTCGATGGGCCTGTCCTGCCAGGTGGTGACGTTGTCGTGGATCCCATCCCAAGGCTCCCGGCGACAGGGTGAAGACCGACCCGTTGACCGAACTACCGGCACGGCCGGGAGGTCGGCGGAGGGTGATCAGTCCCTGGCCCTCTGTTTGTGTGGCGGGGCTGAGGAAGCAAGAAGTCGCCTCGTCTTTGATGGCCGAGGCGTGCGCCGCTTGCCGTTTATTGTTGGAACGTCTTCCGTACTTGTTTACCGCTTTAGGGGATCGGAGCGCGTGGGGTGAGGCTTCTCGGTGAATGAGTCCCCAGGAGGAAGCGCCGAAGCGCCCAGCCGCTCAGGGGCCGCGCTGGGGTGTCCCCAGTCGCAGCCCGGTCACCACGGCAGGGACCGGGGCTCGGGCCAGGTTCACCAGCAGCTCGATGGCGTCGGCCCCCTGCTGGGTGGCGGTGCGCAAGAAGGTCATGATGCGTCCCTGGATGACCGCCCCATCCTCGGTGCGGTTGCCGCCCCAGACCTTGCGGTTCACTACGGCCGGTCTTACCCCGGTCTCACCCTTCCAGTTCGTGGCGTCCACCCCTGGATGGCTGAGGAAGGTGAGCAGGGCCCCGCGGTGGTGCTCGGCCACCAGGTGGTTGACCAGGCGGCGGTTGGGATCATACGGCTGGGGTGTCTCTCCCAGCACCTCCACCAGCTCGGACAGCTCTTTCACCGCCGACTTGCGCTTGGCGGCGGGGAGATCTCTCGTGTCGAGCGCCTTTTTCAACAGCAGGGACACGATACGGGGGGTCTCCTTGACCTCCTCGGGGTTGTCTTGCTCCATCTCATGGGCCCGTCGCCCAAAGTGAGCCAAACACGTTTGATGCTCGGCCTGCTCGTAGCGGTGGTAGGCGGCCCAGCCGTCGCGCACGAGGACGCCTTGATAGTTAGCAGGCAGGAGGTTGGTGGCCTCGGCGAAGCCCCGTCCCCAGGCCACGTCATAGACGGTCACCTCCTCGCTGGCCGCCACCCACAGCCATGCCCCCCAGCCCCCCATGCGCCACCGGGTCTCGTCCATGGTCACCGAGGCCTGACCGGCCAGGGTGGACTTGATGGCCTCATGGGTGGGCCCGAGGTCAACGCCGGCGGAACGGGAGGCCTGGCAGATGGCGCCCCTGGTGACCTCGATGCCACCCAGGAGGCTCAACACCTGGGCGGTCCGCCCGAAGGAGAGGCCCATGCTGTAGTGCAACACGATGGCCCAGCCCTTGGCCCGGGGCCCGACCTGGGACGAGGCAGCACCGAGAGCGTCGGAGGTCTGCTCGAGGTGACGACCCTGCACCCTGCGCCCGCATGCCCGGCAGTGTCCCCGATGCACCCGAAAGCGGGTGACGACGGGGCGGGGCTCGGGCAGCTCGGTCTGGAACTGGAATGCCGGCTCGTCATCTTCGACCAGCTCACCCCCACATCCTGGACAGGCGCCGGGAAGCAGAGCATCCAGGTCCCGGTCCACCTTCCCGGGCACCATGCGATGACCGTGACGGCCATGGCCCTTCCCCGGCTTGCGACCGGGGCGGGCAGGGTTCTCCTTCGGAGCCCTCTTGGAGAACGGGGCGGCCTGGCGCTTGCCTGCCCGCCGGGACTCCTCGAGCAGCGCCGTCAGCTCGGCGATGCGGGCGTCACGGGCGTAAGTATTCGGTGAACCCGGCCCTGGACCTGGAGCGTGGGTGGGGTGACGCAGATGACGGACGGGGGTCGAGTGGTGATCTGAGCACTCCACTACCCAAGTCTGAGTCAGGCTCGGAGGGTACTGGACACAGCGCCGTGGCGTCGTTACTGTCATCGGTGTGATTTGCCCGTCTTGCCCCCTGGTCGAAGCGGTGAGGACCAAGGAGGCCCGCATCGAGACCCTCGAGGGTGAGAATGAGGCCCTGAGGGCCAAGGTGGCGGCCCTGGCCGAGATGGCCTTCCGCGGCTCGGAGGGCAAGGGCTCGTCGAAGCCCGATCCTGATGACGACGAAGAACAAGCTGGCCAGGGGGAAGGAGAGGCTGACACGGAGGGGGCTGGGCCGGGAGAGCCTGACGACCCCAGGCGCCGTGGCCAACGCCGGGGCGGTCCCGGGCATGGGCGTCGGCGCTACGAGGACCTGAAGAAGAAGGTGGTGATCCACGAGCTCGACGAGGACCAGCGTCGGTGCAGGACATGTGGGCGGCCCTACAGAGCGATCGAGGGCGACGAGGTCTCGACCGAGATCGAGTGGCGGGTCGAGGTGTACCGAATCGAGCACCATCGCCGTCGCTACCAGAAGAGCTGCGAGTGTGAGGGCTCTGCCGCCTTGGTGGTGGCCCCGGTGCCGGCCAAGGTCGTCCCCAAGGGCCTGTTCAGCGCCTTCGCCATTGCCCAGGTGCTCATCGAGAAGTTCGCTCTGGCTCGGCCCCTCAACAAGATCATCGCTGGCCTTGCCCTCCAGGGCTTGGACCTGGCACCAGGCAGCGTGGTGGGAGTGCTCCACAAGGTTGGCGAGCTGCTCTCTCCCTTGCATGACGCGTACCTGGCTGAGGCCCGCCGGGCGAAGTGGTGGAACTGCGACGAGACGCCTTGGGCCTGCTTCTTCGACCCCGACACCCCTCGAGTCAACATGGAACGGGTCGGCCCCGGTCTGCCAACGAGACGTGGATCATCCACACTCGGGCGGAAGGAGCCACACACAGAGAGGAACCGACCCGTGCCTGCCAGTCTTGCTGCTCGACGCTCACTCATCCACCTCGGGATGGACGTCCACAAGGACTCGATCTCGGTAGGGATCTTGCACCCCGAGGAGGAGTCGCCGGTGGT
>JBOGGR010000203.1:0-3598 GCA_050744025.1 Acidimicrobiales bacterium | reverse complement strand
CTACCGGACCGGCGCGGAGGGGGCCAAGCCCAGCTCGGCGAGGGCCCTGGGGGCGAGCGGCTTGGGGGCGCCGGTCATGGGGTCGGCCCCCGACTGGGTCTTCGGGAAGGCGATCACCTCGCGGATGTTCTCCTCGCCGGCGAAGACGGCGACCAGGCGGTCGATACCCACCGCGAAGCCGCCGTGGGGCGGCGCGCCGTAGCGGAAGGCGCCGAGGAGGAACCCGAACCGGCTCTCGGCCTCCTCGGGGGTGATCCCGAGGACGGCGAACACCTTGGACTGGATGTCGGCCCGGTGGATCCGGATGCTGCCCGAGCCCAGCTCCCAGCCGTTGAGCACCAGGTCATAGGCCTGGGACCGCACGGCCAGGGGGTCGGTCTCCAGGCGATCCAGGTCCTCTGGGTGGGGCATCGTGAACGGGTGGTGCGCGGCTACCGGCCGGCCGTCCTCGTCCAGTCCGTCGAAGAGCGGGAAGTCCACGACCCACGCGTAGCGGTGCGGCCCCTCGCCGACGGGGCTACGGCCCAGGTCGGCCCGGATCTGGCCCAGGACCGTGCAGGCCACCGGGTGCTCGTCGGCGACAACGAGCACCAGGTCGCCGGCCTCGGCGCCGGTGGCGGACACGATCCCGGCCCGCTCCTCGCCCGACAGGAACCGTGCCACCGGGGACTCGAGCTCGAGCCCGCCCTCGCCGGTCACGACCCGCAGCCAGACCAGCCCGCGGGCCCCCAGCTCCTTGGCCCGCTCCACCAGCCCGTCGAGCCGGCTCCGGGACAGGCCCTTCTCCCCCGGCCCCCCCATGCTCGGTGCCCGGATGGCCTTGACCGCCGGCGCGTCGAAGGCTCGGAACCCGGATCCGGCGACGACCGGGGTCAGGTCGACCAGCTCCATCCCGAACCGCAGGTCGGGCTTGTCCGTCCCGTAGCGGTCACGGGCCTCGGCCCAGGTCATGCGCTCGATGGGCGAGGGCCGCTCGCCGGTGGCCGCCTCGGCCGCGTCGAGGACCGCCTCCGAGATGAAGGCGTGGACGTCCTCCTCTGAGACGAAGGACGCCTCGACGTCGAGCTGGGTGAACTCGAACTGGCGGTCCGCCCTCAGGTCCTCGTCCCGCAGGCAGCGGGCGATCTGGTAGTAGCGGTCGACCCCGGACACCATTAGCAGCTGCTTCGCGATCTGAGGGCTCTGGGGCAGCACGTAGAAAGCGCCTCGCTGGATGCGGGACGGGACGGCGAACTCCCTGGCCCCCTCCGGGGTCGGCGTCCAGAGGAGCGGCGTCTCGACCTCGACGAAGCCCTGGCGGGCCATGGCGGCGCGCAGGGCGGCGTTCACCCGGGACCGCAGGGCCAGGTTCGAGACCATGCGCTCCCGGCGCAGGTCGACGTACCGGTAGCGCAAGCGGACGGCCTCGTCTGCCTCGACCCGGTCGCTGACGGGGAACGGGGGCGGCTCGGCCTCCGCCAGGATCTCGACCGTGCAGCCCCCCACCTCCACCTCGCCGGTGGGAAGGGCGGGGTTCGCCGTGCCCTCGGGACGCCGGCGGACCGTCCCTGTGACCCGCAGGACGTACTCGGACCTCAGGTCGTGGGCGCCGTCCACCACGCACTGCACGGACCCGGTCCGGTCCCGGAGGTCGACGAAGGCCAGGTGCTCACCGTGCTGGCGGCGGCGGGCCACCCAGCCGCACAGGCTGACCTCACGGCCGTCGTCGGAAGCCCGGAGGGCCCCGCACCAGGCGGTCCGCATCCCGGCGGGTGGCGGAGGCGGCTGGGCCGGGGGCGCACCGGCCGGACCGGCCGTGGCATCGCTCACGGAGCCCGCCGGGGGCGCACCGGCCGGGCCGGCCGTGGCATCGCTCACGGAGCCGCCTGGGCCGTCGGCGGCCGGGCCCGGAGCGCCTCGGCCACCCGGGCCACGACCTCCCGCCTCCCGACGGTCTCCTGGACCTGGTCGTCGCCGGCGCCTCCGCTGCCGTCGTGGCCCCGGAGCCGGCGCAACGTCACCGTGCCGTTCTCGGCCTCGTCGGGGCCCACGATGAGGGCGATGTCGGCCCCGGACCGGTCGGCAGCCTTCAACTGGGCCCTGATCGATCGGCTGTCGAAGGCCCGATCCGCCGCCACCCCAGCCGCGCGCAGCTCGTGGGTCAGCTCCAGGGCCGCCCGCCCGCCGGTGAGATCGACCACGAACGCGACGACCGCAGGCCCCGGGGCTGGGAAGGCCCCCTCGGCGTCGCAAGCCAGGAGAACCCGCTCGACGCCGAGGGCGAAGCCGATGCCCGCCGTGGGAGGGCCGCCCAGGGCCTCGACCAGCCCGTCGTAACGGCCTCCGCCCCCCACCGCGTCCTGCGCCGACCCGAGGGCCTCGGCCGCCACCTCGAACGTGGTGCGGGTGTAGTAGTCGATGCCCCGGACCAGGCGGGGCTGGACCCGGCAGCCGATGCCCAGGGCGTCCAGGCCGCCGAGCACCGCCTCCCAGTGGGCGGCGCACGCCACGCACAGGTGGTCGAGCTGGCGGGGAGCGCCGCCGGTCACCTCCCGGCACGCCTCCCGCTTGCAGTCCAGCACCCGGAGGGGGTTGAGCCGCCACCGGTCCTGGTGCTCGGGACACAGCTCCCCGGCCCGGGGCTCCAGCCAGGCCACCAGCGCCGACCGGTAGGCCGGGCGGCACTCCCCGTCACCCAGGCTGTTCACGTCCAGACGGAGGCGGGTAAGACCCAGGGCCTCGTAGAACCGCCAGGCGAGCGCGATGACCTCGACGTCGAGCTCGGGATCCTCGGTGCCCAGCACCTCCACGTCGAGCTGGTGGAACTGGCGGTACCGGCCGGCCTGGGGCCTCTCGTAGCGGAACACCGGCCCCCAGCACCAGGCCTTCCACGGCAGGACTGGCCGGTGCTGGATGAACGCCCGAACCATCGACGCGGTCAGCTCGGGGCGCAGCGCCAGGCGGCGGCCCCCCTTGTCGTCGAAGTCGTACATCTCGTGGGTGACGATGTCGGTCGACTCGCCGATGCCACGGACGAACACGCCCAGGTCCTCGAACGCGGGGAGCAGGGCGAACCCGTAGCCGGCCCGCTCGGCCAGCCCGGCGAAGCGCTCGAGGAGCGCCTGCCACCGTCCCGACTCCGGGGCGAGGACGTCGCTGGTGCCCGACGGGGCCTGGAACGGCTGGCTGGCAGCGGGCACGACCGCGGATCGTAGCGGCGGTGCGGAGCAGGGGCGGCGAGAGGGGCGGCCGGCCAGGCGCCGTCGGGCGGCGAGGGCGGCGGGACCCTCTCGGGCGAGGTGATAGCAGTTTTGGTCGCCCTACGACGCGAAGTGCTATCACCTCGGCCCGGCTGGGGGCCGGGCAGGCCCGGGAACGGCAGGGGGCGCCTACCCGGCCACAACCAGTAATCGCCCGGCTCTCTCCCCATCCCCGTCCGAGGGGACGGGTCCCCCCGGACCCCCGAGGGGACCCGTCCCCCCGGCCCCCCAGGCGACCGGCCCTCCGCTTCGCTAGGGGCCGGTCCTCGGGCGCACCGGGCGTCGGTCGATCCGGCCCAGGGTGGTGGAGCCGGCGGGGGGCCGGCGGGGCGGGGGCCGGGGGGCCGGAGCCCGGGGGG
>JBOGGR010000202.1:0-1919 GCA_050744025.1 Acidimicrobiales bacterium | reverse complement strand
ACCCACGCCCCAGGGCCGGCCCGGGTGATCGCCCCGGCCGGGTCGGGCAAGACGAGGGTGCTGACGGCCCGGCTGCGCCACCTGCTGGCCGACAGGGGCGTCCACCCGGCCACGGTGACGGCGGTGGCCTTCAACCGCAAGGCGGCCGAGGAGCTGGCCGAGCGCACGGCCGACCTGAGGGCGGCGGGTCTCGACCCCCACATCCGCACGATCCACTCGCTCGCCCTCGCCATCTGCAACGGCCTCGGTGGCGGCCAGCCCCGCGCGAGGTGCCGGGTCGTGGAGGAGAGGGAGGTCAGGGGGATCCTGGAGGGGATCACCCAGCTCCGCCCCCAGGCCAACACCGACCTGCTGGCCCCGTACCTGGAGGCGCTGTCCATGGTGCGGATCGGCCTGGTCGGGCCGAAACAGGCCGAAGCCGCCATCCCGGACGCGAGCGGCCTCCCGGCGGTGTTCGCCCGCTACCGGGCGATCCTCGGGAAGGAGGACCTGCTCGACTTCGACGAGCAGGTCTACCGCGCCATCGAGATCCTGCTCACCGACCCGGAGGCCCGCCATGGCGCCCAGGCCCTGGCCCGCCACCTGCTGGTCGACGAGTTCCAGGACCTCGCCCCGGCCCATCTGCTCCTGCTGCGCCTCATGGCGGCGCCGGTGCTCGACTGCTTCGGGGTGGGCGACGACGACCAGGTCATATACGGCTACGCCGGCGCCGACCCCGACCACCTGATCAGCTTCCACCGCTACTTCCCGGGGGCGACCGCTTACGCGCTGGACACGAACTACCGCTGCCCGCCGGAGGTGGTGAGGGCCGCCGGCCACCTCCTCTCCCACAACCGCCGCCGCATCGGCAAGGCCGTCCGGGCCGCTCCCGGCAAGGTGGCGGCCGGCGGCGGCCTGACGGTGGAGCGAGTGGCGCCCGAGGCGATGGGGCCGGCGGTCGTCGAGCAGGTCACGGCGTGGCGCGATGCCGGCGTGAGCCCGGGCGACATGGCGGTGCTTGCCAGGGTCAACGCAGCCCTCCTCGGCGCCCAGGTCGCACTGGGGGCGGGCGGCGTCCCGGCCAGCGCCCCCCTCGACGGGCGGGTCCTCGGGCGCACGGGCATCCGGACGGCGCTCGCCTACCTGCGCATCGCCGCCGATCCGGGCCACATCGCCAGGGCCGACGTGGCCGAGACCATCAGGCGCCCGTCCCGGCGCATCGCCCGCAACGTGGTCGAGATGGTGACCAAGCGCCCGCACACCTCGCTCGCCGACGTTCGCCGCCTGGCCAAGCGCCTCTCCGGCGGAGACGTGGCGAAATTGCAATCGTACGCCGGCGAGCTGGCTGCCCTCTCCCGAGCCGCGCCCGAAGGCACGGCTGCCGTGCTCCGGGCGGTGAGGCTGAGGGTGGGCCTCGGGGAGGCGATGGACGCGCTCGACGGCTCCAAGGGAGCCGTCGAGCGCTCGAGCCACGGGGACGACCTGGCCGCCCTGGAGCAGGTGGCCGCCCTCCATCCGGAGGCGGCCACCTTCGAGGCGTGGCTGCGGGGGGTGCTGGAGGGGAGGCCGGACCATCCCGGAGGCTCCGCCTCCGGGATGGTCCAGCTGTCGACGGTCCACCGGGTGAAGGGCAGGGAGTGGGGCCACGTCATCGTCCTCGGTGCCGGCGCCGACCTGTTCCCCCACCGCCTGGCCCACGACCACGAGGAGGAGCGCCGCGTCTTCCACGTGGCACTGACGAGGGGGCGCGACCAGGTGGTGGTGCTGGCCGACGAGGAGGCGCCGTCGCCCTTCGTGGCCGAGATGGAGGTCCCCGCGCCGCCTTGGGCGGGCGTCGCAGCGACGGCTCCCGCCGTCGCTGTGACGCCGAGGGGAGCCCCCCCCGGGAGCCGGCGAGGCCAGGGCCTCGCCGCCTCCCCCTCCCGCCCCGGCTCTCGGGC
>JBOGGR010000201.1:0-2428 GCA_050744025.1 Acidimicrobiales bacterium | reverse complement strand
CCGGGCTGCTCGACGAGGTCTTGTCCCAGGCGTGCTGGGGGATGGGCGCGAGCAGGCCGAGCTGGTTGTCGGTGAAGAAGGTCGGGTTGTAGGCCTGCTTCAGCTGCAGCACGACCGTGCTGGCGTCAGGAGCCGTGAAGCTGGTGACGTTGTCGGGGATGAGGCCGGGGGCGTACTGGCTCCAGGCCGTCTTGTTGAACTTGGCGAGGTTGTACATGAACATGAAGTCCCAGCTGGTGATCGGCTTGCCGTCGGACCAGCTCCAGGGCTTCAGCTTGACTGTCACCGTCTTGTCGCCGTTGGAGTAGGCGATCGAGCTGTACATGCTCTTGTCGGGGTTGACCTTGGCGTTGCCGTGGTCACCGATGTAGACGAGCGGGGGCCACAGGAGGTAGGCCATCTGGCTCTCGTTGTAGTACAGATGCGTACTTGGTGGGGGCCGTGGGGTCGATGAAGTCCGGGATGCTCCCGGACGCCTCGGCGTATGTGACCGTGCCCCCCTGCTTCTTGGCGCCGGCAGGGGAGGTCGTGGAGGACGATCCCGACGTGGTCTGGGTCGAGCCGGAGGGGCTCTGGGCGGCGGTCGTGGTGATCTTGCCGTTCCCCCCTCCGCCGCACGCGGCCAGCAGGAGAGCGGCCGTGGCGAGGACCGTGATCCCACCCATCGAGCGACGGAACATCTTCATTCGGCGTGCCTCCTTGCGAAGCCCGACTGTCGGAAGGTCCAGCTGACCCGAGCGGCGGCCGAAGCTGGTCTACGGCCACTGTGACGGGCCAGGCTCAGCGGAGCAACGATTCGCGGTGAGACGAATCGTTGATCCCTGGCGGGATTTCCGCGATGATCTCGACCATGCCTGAAGCCGGGTCGGTCGAGACCATCGACGACATCAACGTCCTCGCCGAGATCAACGAGCGCTTCATCGAGGCCTGCCGGCAGGGTTCCTGGGCCCTCCTGGAACCGCTGCTCTCACCGTCGTTCTCCTACGTCGACGGGGCTACCGGCGAGGTCTGGGGCCAGGAACGGTACATCGCGGATCTCGAATCCCACCCTGCGCCGGAGCTGGGCATCGACGAGGTGACGATCCATGTCGCCGGTGACGTCGCCACCGTCTCGGCCCGCTCCTCCCGAGCTCCCGGGCGCAACAACAGGTACCTGGACACCTACGCTCGCGTGGATGGCCAGTGGCTGTGCGTGCATGCCTGCGTCTGGCCGCTGGGCTGAGCCCTGGCGGCGGCACGCCGTGGTGACCACTTGATCCGCCTGTGGCTGGAGGCCACCGATCTGGCTCGGATGCGCTTCGCCTACTCGCCGCTCACCGAGATGGCAGAGAGCCTGTACATGCTGCACTCGGATCGCATCCATCCCGCCTACCGGCCCTGGTACGACCACGTGCGCCCCCGTGTCGCCGGTCCCGGCCAAGGGCTGCTGGAGGCCGTCGTCCCCGCCCGCGGTTGCCTCGCCAACTTCTTCTTCGGCGCCGTGGCCGGAAGCGGCACCACCGCCGATTCGCAGCTGAGATGGCTGTCCGAGTACCCGCCCGACCTCCTGCGCTCGGACCTCGACGAGGTGTGGGGAGGCGAGACCCTGCCGGAACCCGCCCAACGGCTGCTCGCTGCCGGCCCGGCAGCCCCCAAGGTCCTGGCCGACACGCTGTTCCGGTACTGGGAGCAGACGATCAGGCCTTACTGGCCACAGGCCCGAGCCCTGCTCGACGCCGACGTCGCCTACCGGCTCGACCGCCTCGCCAAGGGCGGGATCGAGGGCCTTCTGTCCGACTTGCACCCAGAGCTCCGGCTCCAGGGTCGGGCCATCGTCATCGACCGACGCCGGCACACCGGCGACCACGACCTCGCCGACGCCGGGCTCACGCTCGTCCCCTGCGCCTTCGCCTGGCCCAACCTCGTCGTCGCGACGTCCCCGTCGGCCCCGCCCAGCATCACCTACAGCCCCCGTGGCGTCGGGACCCTGTGGGACACCCCCGCCGCACCCGCAGGCCCCGACGACGCCCTCCGACGCCTGATCGGTCGCAACCGGGCAGCCGTCCTCGACAGCATCCGGCTGCCTCGTTCCACCACCGAGATCGCCCTCGCCCTCTGCCAGTCCCCGGCAGCCGTCAGCACCCACCTCGCCCTGCTCCGACGCTGCCAGCTGGTCACGTCCTGGCGGTCGGGCCGCCGAGTGCTCTACCAGAGGACCCCCCTCGGGGACAGCATCGTTGCCGTCTGCGCAACCGACAACGACGCCCTGGACCGAGGGGCCTCGTGACCACGGCCCCAACAACCTGACGGCCCGCCGGGACAGCTACCGTTCCTAATCACTGAGCAATAGTGACTTATGCTCGGTGAGCGACTCCGAACGGTCCTGGGTCGCCTGGTCGCCTGGGGATGCCCGGTTGGCTGGTCGGGTCTTGTGCCGCGGGTGCGGCTG
>JBOGGR010000200.1:0-2838 GCA_050744025.1 Acidimicrobiales bacterium | reverse complement strand
CGGGCGGCTGCATAGGGCAGGTCCCTGACCAGCGGGTTCGTCGGGTCTGAGGCCCGAAGTCGCCCGATGGTCCTGAACCCCCCGCCACCATGACGTCTTCACGTTTGACCTCTCCCCATCTTCACATTTGGGTGTGACAGCGACCGCTCACGGCCGGAGGAGCGCTGGCTGGGGCGCCCAGGCGATTCGTCGGCGGGCGGGACCCCCTCGTCTCGTCCGAGCCGTCGTCGGGGTTCTCCACCAGGCGCTGCGCCGAACTATGGCGGTGCGTGGGCCGGGGCCCCTTCGGCCAGGTCGGCCAGGGTCTTGCGCCTCCGCCGGCGGGTCTTGGGCTCGAGACCTCTCCCGGCCCGGACCGCGGGAGACACCCCACTGGGACCCAGACGCCCGGAAAATAGGGCCTCTACCAGGGCCTTTACCCCAGCAGCCCCAACGGGATTCGAACCCGTGCCGCCACCTTGAGAGGGTGGCACGTTTACCGCTCTGGGGCGCCGAACTGGGCATTTGCCGCTCAAGGACTGTGCAGCGCAACACCGGCGGGCGTCTGCCACCCAGAGTCGGTTGGCAGAATATTGGCAGGAGTGAGTGCGCGACCCCGGGCCACCCGGACCGGTCAGGCTGCCGGCACCACCTTCCTCACCAGATCGGCGGGCACCGAGAGGGTGGTGGGTTCATCGACGACGAAGCCGCTGAGCTCGGGGGTGAGGATGACCAGGACGTGCTCTCGGGATGGCGGCCCGTAGACCTCGTGGACGGTGGCCCGGACCTCATGGATGTTGCTCCAGGGGACGATCACCTCGTCGCCGTACGCCAGATCGACCTTAGCCATCGGTTCCTCACTCGTCACCACGGTGGCGACACCTCAAGCACGCTGGCCAGGTCGTCTGCCACCACTCGGTCCATGCTACTGGCGAGCTCCTGGAGTGTCCGGCGATAACCTCGGTAGCTCTGCTTGGTCGCTCGGATCTGCCCGGCAGCCACCAGGGTCGACACCTCGGTCTCGTTCCCGTGCCCAACGGCGTTGCGGAAGTCAACGAGGACATCGAGGCGATGCAGCGCTCGCTCGGCTGCCGGGCCATCGGCCTTGAGGCTGTCGACCAGCAGCAGACCGAGACGACCGAAGTCGCTGCCCAGGGTGCTGACCCTCGGCGTCTGGACATCCAGCCTGCGACCTCGCTCGAGGAGAGTCCGGAGCATGCCCGCCTGCCTCGGGTTGGCATGGGCAACATGCACTGCGATGGACTCGTTGTGCAGATCACGACAGTATCTCTGGAACTGGGCAACAAGAACAACGAACAGGCTCCGGTTGAGCTGCTCGGTGCCCCAGCGCCGGCCACGTCCAGCACCGGTAGCGTCGGCATGGACCCTCTCCAGCTCGTCCAGCCGAGCCATCCCGACGGTCGACCAATGCTCGAAGGCAGCCGACGGCACGGTGCTCACAACCCTGACTGAGGTGTGGGAGTGCGGGCGGCGGCGACCATGCGGCCTCCTTCAGGGAAGGTCTCGATCATTTGGGGGTAGCCACTCGGGGTCCCGCGGGGACCCCGAGTGTTGCAGCTCCGCGGCCCTCGGGAGGTCGTGGGCCATCAGGCCGAGCAGCGTCTGGATGCCCGGCGGCCTCCCGAAAGGCTTCACGTTGGGCGCCGCATGGGCGACCCCGAGGGACACCTCCACCCGGTCGGGGACCACCTCCCCCCCGGCAGCGACGACGCTGCCCTCAGCCACCCCCATCACCGTAGCCATCACTCCACCCCCACCGGTGGATGACCCTTTCCGCCCTCTCGCGGCGTCGGTAGGGTAAGAGGGAGGGAGAAGCGGTGGCCGCTTTTTGGCCCGGACCAAGGGCCGATGCCGAGCGGGCCTGGGTGGCTCCAGCCGCTGGGCCGGGCCTGCACCTGGAAACCTGGGTGGAGCTGTGGTGGACCACCCGGTCCGAACACCGGGCCCACCACCCCAGCTCCGAGAGGCCCAGGAGCTTCGCCACCACATCCTGCCTGCCTTCGGGGTCATGAGCCTGTCTGATCTGACCTCGCCCTCGCCGAGGTCCAGGCCTGAGTGGCAGCGAGCTGGCCAAGTCGCCGAAACCGGCCAGCCTCGGGCAGATGACCCATCGTCAGGCGAAGGGTGCAAGCGGCTTCGGGATTGATGGCCCCTGTCGGGGGCGGCCAGAGATACAGTACCGGTGAGCGGTAGCATGTGGCTCGGCGACAGGTGGGGCTGAGTCGTGTAGTGACGCCCACATCACGTCGGGTCGGGACAAGATCGCTGATGCGGCCTTGCCTCAATACGACGTCATCATGTCAAGGGACAGCGAGAACTCCTTGGGGACGGACACGAGATCTCCACGTCGGCGGACAGCAGTTCTCCACGTCGGCGGACACGGGACCTCCGGGTGGTTGGCCCTGCCGGGGGCCGCGGATGAATGGGTAAGTCGGCTGAGGGGGGTCGAGGGCGGCTGCTGGGACGGGTCAGTCGGAGGGGGGCACCTGCAAGGTTGTCAAGGGGATGGACCAGCGCCACGAGGCGTGGGCCTCGTCGTCCCGGTTGGAGCAGATCGAGACGGGGTGTTACGGGCAGCTCTGCATGAGGACGAGGGAGAGGTGCCCGGCAGGAGAGATTGAGGCTGGACTCCGGGTGGTGGAGCTGAGCGGTGCTGAGCGCCGCGCGAAATAGGCAGCAGCACGACGTTGAAGTTGAAGGCCAGGACGGCACCGGGCCGCACGGGCTCGTTCTGGGGTATCGCGCACCGAGCCGGGGTCAAGGCCGGCCGCAGGCCGCCCGTAGGGCTTGGCCTTGACGCCGGCGCTGGCCAGGGCACTCGGGGTCGGACAATGGGGT
>JBOGGR010000199.1:0-1987 GCA_050744025.1 Acidimicrobiales bacterium | reverse complement strand
CTCGATGATCATCCGCTCGGCGTAGCGGCCGAAGAGGTCCTTGGCTGCGGTGGCGAGGTCGTTGGTGATCAACAGGGTGGGGTGTTCATGGCCGATGTTGCGCACGGCGATCTGGCGTAGCGGGATGCTCAGTCAGGCCCTTCAGGTGGATGACCTGCTCGTGGATCTGGGGGTGGCGGTAGCGGCCAGCCCGCTTCAGGTTGTAGGTGGTCCACGCTGTAGCGGGCAGAGCAGCGAGGGCTTCGAGGACCTTCGGTCCGCGTTGGCGAAGAGTGAGGAAGGTGATGCCCCGAGCGGCCAGCTCGTCGAGGGTGGCGTAGGTGGTGACCTTGGAGTCGAACACAAGCAGTCCGGGGTCCGAGCCAGCCACCCTGGCCCAATAGTCGGCGAAGGCGATGACCTCGTTGGCTTGGTCGGCTTTGGTCACATCGGCGTTGGCGTAGACCATCTCAGTGGAGGCGTGGTCCTGGGCGAAGAAGGTGAGCACCGAGCGGGTCCGTTGGCTGCGGGAGGCCACGTAGTGGTCTTCGAGGGGGACCTCGGCTCCGTGGTGGCGGATCGAGTGGAAGTCCAGGTTGAACCCGGCCTCGCCGGAGTACAGCCCGACCTCCCGCGCCCGTCGGGCCAGGGCTTCGAGCAGGGCGACGTTGGAGGATCGGCGCACCCGGTAGGAGTAGCTGGTGAGATGGGTGGCCTTGGGGATGGCGGTCAGCCCGAGGGCCAAGCCCAGGCCGGGATCGGCGCCGAGGGGGAAGGCGTTGGCGGCCCGGCCCCGCCGGGAGCACTTGACCAGCAGCAACGAGGCGACCGAGGCGAAGGCGGAGAGGACCTTGGTGCCCGGGTAGCCTGCGCCGGCCACCAAGTCCTCGACGCCGAGCTCGACGAGAGCGGGCAGCAGCACGTACAGCCCGGCGTGGTCGCAGTCGTAGCAGGCGCCGGTGGGCCAGACGCCGATCGGCTTCGCCTTGACCGCCTCGAGGCGCGGCGGCGGGCCGCCGTGGCGCCGGCCGAGGCGTTCGAGGCCCTCGGCGTGCAGGATCGCCCACACGGTCTGGGCCGACACTGGGGTGCCGTCCATCGACACCCGCTCGGCGATCTCGGTCACCGAGCGGTCCTCGGCTCGCAGCTGAAGGACCTGGTCACGTATCCGGCCGCTCTTGCGCGGCCCGCGGGGACCGGGCTTGGAGGACAGGAAGAACTGGCTGCGGCCGGCCCGCAGCTCGGCGGCCAGCTGGTGCACGGTGGCCGGCGAGTACCCGAACCGACCCCCGACCTCTGCCGCAGAGGCATCGTCGACGAAGTAGGACCGCAGCGCCTCGTACCGGCGCTGTGCCGGCTCGGCGGGGCTGACGAAGTACTCGGCCCCGAATCGCATACCTCAGGCGATCTTTCTGAACGACATGCCGCCCATTGTAGTGTCGGAGCTGGCACCGACGGTGGACCTGTTGACACCACGACGCGTGACACCCCTGTAACTACAGCGATGTAGCCACCTGATCCTGGCCGTCGGTCACCTCGCCACCCGACTCCGACACCACGGCCCGCCGGCCTCGTTCAAGCAGATCACCTACACCGGCCCGAGTTCCACGGCAGAAACGCCCCACTGGCCCAGTGGTTTCCCAGACCGCCCTGTCACCCAAGCCGGTCGTCGTGGCCCCCTGCGCCCTTCCCGAGGATCGAGGCTAAAGGCTCATTGACAACCCGTTCCACATCAGGCCCAGGACGGGGTGCTCGAGTACCTGCTCGTCAACCATCCCCTGGACTGCCCGGTGTGCGACCGGGGCGGGGAGTGCCCCCTCCAGGACCAGACGCTGTCTTGGGGCCCGGGGGAGAGCAGGCTCTTGGAAGAGAAGGTCCATTTCGCCAAGCCCATCTGGATAGGGTGCGGCTCCCTGTGAGGGAGTGATCCCACACTCATTTGCCCTGGCTGTGTAGCTGATCGAGCTTCTCCGGCCGAGCTGAGTCGTCGCAAATCCACCACCTTCCG
>JBOGGR010000198.1:0-9236 GCA_050744025.1 Acidimicrobiales bacterium | reverse complement strand
CCCCCGCCCCGCCGACCCCGCCGGTCCCGCCGGCGGCGGCCCTGCCGGCCCCACGCCTGGGTTCTCCGCCATCAAACTCCCTCCTCCTGCCGGTCCTCGGCCCGGCTCTCGATGGCCAGTTCGGCCTCGTCCACGTCGATCTCTCCCCGGGCCAGCCTCTCCAGGAGGGCCAGCCGCTCCTCGTCGGTCGGCACCGGACCATGGCCACTCTGCCCGGCACCCGCTCCCGGCGCCTGGGCGGACGCCAGGCCGAGCCGCCCCAGGAGGGCGTCGAAGCGGGCCCTGGCCGTCGGGTAGCTCACGCCCAGGTGGCGCTCGAGCTCCTTCATGTTGCCCCGGGACTGGAGGAAGATGCGAAGCAATTCCCTGTCCTTCGCCCCGAGGGCGCAGAAGTCGCACGCCTCGAAGGACCCCGACAGCTCCGTCCCGCACGACGGGCAGCCGAGACGGGTGAGGCTGAGGTCGTCGCCGCACACCGGGCAGTGCCGGGGCGGGGCGTGGGGGGCGAGAGCCGGGCCCGGCCCGCCCGGGACGCTCACCACTGACTCCCCCCCATGGCCCAGGACCCGGCCTCCCCGAAGGACCCGCCCTCGCCCGCCTCGCCGGCCTCCCCCGCCTCGCCGGCCTCGTCCTCGTCGGCCCGGATCTCCACCGTCCCCATCGTCGCCTCCACCTGGAGGCTGGCACGGCCCCCGCCCACGACCAGCTCGGCCCGCCCGGCCCGCCCGGGGCGGTCGCTCCGGGGCACCTCCACGCCGCCTCGCACCAGCTTCACCCGGCCGAGCTCGGACTGGACCCCGACCGTGACGTCCGAGCCGGGCTCCAGCGACACCGTGACGGTCCCGGCGTCGCAGCGGACCCGGGACGACCCGAGGGAGAGGCGCCCCCGCAGCCGCACGGCCGCCGCCTGGGCCCGGATGTCCACCGGGCCGCTGATCCCCTCCAGGTGGGCGGAGCCGAAGGACACGTCCACGGCCAGCCGCCCCCGCACCCCGGACACGAAGAGCGACCCTGCGCTGAAGTCGGCGGCCACGTCCAGCTCCGGGTTGACCCTGACGACCAGGGGCTCCATCCAGCGCTGCCACTCCCGCCAGTCGGGCCAGTCGGCGCGCTCCGCCCAGTCCCACGGCCCGCCCCAGCGGTGGTCCCACGGCGGCCGAGGCGGGGCCGTGGGGGGCACGGGCCACGGCGGCCGGGCGTGGCGGTGGGCCTCCCTGGCCTGGCGCTGGGCCTCCCGAGCCAGGCGCTGGGCCTCCCTCGTCCGCTCCTTCAGCTCGTCCTTCCAGGCGTGCCAGGCCTGCCGCCCGAGGTTGGGCCCGACGAACGCGAACCCGCCCAGGCCCCCCTCGCCCCGGTGGGCGGTGACGACCAGCGTGTCGCCCTCCCGCTTCGCCTCGTGGAGCCCGTCGACCGCCACCTCGGCCACGTCGTCGTCGGCGATCACCCGCACCGAGCGGGCCGCCGCCTTCACCCGGACCAGGCGGAGCCCGGCCTCCCTGCCCGGGCCCGGGAGCGGGGCCAGGTCGCCGGCCGGCGCCCCGGGCTCCGCGAAGCCCTCCTGCTGCCCCCGGCGGAGGCGGGCGGCGGCCTCCTCCGGCGTCAGCTCCCCGCTCGCCACCGACTCCAGGATCGCTCGTTGTGCATCGTTCATGCCCAGAATGATAACCGTGCTTCACGGATTGTCAAGCCCCAAGATAAGAATGGCAGCGAGATCGCCCCCGCCCCGTGCCCACCCCCGCGAGCCGGCCTCCCGCCGGAGCCCTCCCCTCGGGAGGTAACGTCCAGCGGATGCCCAAGGCCCCGGTCCTCTCCCCCCAGGCCGCCGACTTCCCCCGGTGGTACCAGGACGTCGTCGCCAAGGCCGAGCTGGCCGACAACGGCCCGGTCCGGGGCACCCAGGTCATCCTCCCCTACGGCTATTCCATATGGGAGCGGATGCAGGCCGGGCTGGACGAGCGCATCAAGGCGACCGGGGCCCGCAACGCCTACTTCCCGCTCCTCATCCCCGAGTCGTACCTGGAGAAGGAGGCCGAGCACGTCGAGGGGTTCAGCCCCGAGCTGGCCGTGGTGACCCACGGCGGGGGGAGGCGGCTCGACGAGCCCGTCGTGCTGCGCCCTACCAGCGAGACCGTCATCAACGCGTTCTTCGCCAAGTGGATCCAGAGCCACCGCGACCTGCCCCTGCTCGTCAACCAGTGGTGCAACATCGTGCGCTGGGAGCTGCGCCCCCGGCTGCTCCTGCGCTCCACCGAGTTCCTCTGGCAGGAGGGACACACCGCCCACGCGACCGAGGAGGACGCCCGGCGCTACGCCCTGCGCATCCTCACCGACGTCTACCGCGACTTCATGGTGGAGGTGATGGCCGTGCCGGTGCTGGCCGGGCGCAAGACCGAGCGCGAGCGCTTCCCGGGCGCCACCGACACCTGGACCTGCGAGGCCATGATGCGCGACGGCAAGGCCCTCCAGATGGGGACCAGCCACGAGCTGGGGCAGAACTTCGCCCGCGTCTTCGGCATCGAGTTCCAGTCCGAGACGGGCGAGTCCGTCCATCCGTGGCAGACCTCGTGGGGCGCCTCCACCCGGCTCATGGGAGCGCTCATCATGGCCCACGGCGACGACGCCGGCCTGTGCGTCCCTCCCCGCCTCGCCCCGGTGCAGGCCGTGGTCGTGCTGGTCCGGGACGAGGACGGCGCCGGGACGGCGTCCGAGACCCTGGTGGCCGAGCTGGCCGGGAGCGGGGTGCGGGTCGAGCTCGACGCAAGGGTGGGCACGTCGTACGGGCGCCGGGTCACCGAGTGGGAGCTGAAGGGGGTGCCGGCGCGCGTGGAGGTGGGGCCCCGGGACCTGGCCGCCGGGACCGTCACTGTCGTCCGGCGGGACACCGGAGGCCGCTCGGCGGTCCCCCTGGCGGCGGCGGCCGGCGCCGTCGGCGGCGCGCTGGACGAGGCCCAGTCCGAGATCCTGGCCGGGGCCGAGTCGTTCCGCGACGCCCACACGGTGGAGGCCGGCTCCGTGGCCGAGGCGAGGGAAGCGGCGGAGGAGGGCTTCGCCCGCATCCCCTGGGCCCGGCTCGGGCTCGACGGCGAGGCCGAGCTGGCCGGCGCCGGCGTGAGCGTGCGCTGCCTGCTCGCCCCCGACGGGGGCCTCCCCCTCCCCGGCGACGACGGCGACGCCGTCGCCGTCGTCGGCCGCGCCTACTGACCGGGCCCAGACCGGTCCTGCCTCTCCACGCCTCGGCCGGCCCCTCCCGCTTGCTCCCGTTGCCGGCCTGCCGCTGACGACATCTCGGCCGGCCGCTCCGGCTTGCTCCCGCCGTCGGCTGCGCCGAATCGGGCGGGAGCAGCCCGGACGGCGCCGAGACGTCTGGCCCGGTGCTCCCAGGTGCACTGCGGCACTCGGGTCGCCGGCGCCTGCCTGAGCTCGCCAGGGTGGCTCGACAGTATCCTCGGTGGCCGTGACCGGGGCGAGCGACGACCTGCACCCGAGCGCCCGGCGCGTCCAGGAGGCCCTGGCCGCGGCCGGCTCGGACGCAGCGGTCCGCCAGCTGGAGGACAGCACCCGGACATCGGCGGAGGCGGCCCAGGCCCTCGGGGTGGAGGTGGGCCAGATCGCGAAGTCGCTCGTGTTCCTGGCGGACGGACGCCCGCTGGTGGTGGTCGCGAGCGGGGCGGACCGGGTGGACACCGAGGCCGTCGCCCGGGCGGTCGGGGCCAAGCGGGTCAGCCGGGCGGACGCCGGCGCGGTCCGGGACGCCACGGGCTACCCGATCGGCGGGGTGAGCCCGGTCGGGCTCGGGCCGGGGATCACGGTCCTGGTGGAAGAGGCCCTGGCCCGTTTCGAGCGGGTCTGGGCGGCGGCCGGCACGCCCAACGCCGTCTACCCGACGAGCTTCGCAGAGCTGCTCAGCGTGACCCGAGGCCGGCCGGCCGACGTGCGCCAGCGGGCCCTTCGCCTCGACTCGGATACCGCCGGCGGGCCGAGGTGATAGCGGTTCGCGTCGTAGGACGACACAAAGCGCTATCACCTGCCGGGCCGCCGAGGGGCCTCTCTCGACCGGGACTAGGCGTCAGCAGGGCACACCGACGCGACTCGCTCCACAGTGCATACCCATTTGCTATGCTGAGCGCATGGCGCAGCTAGTCACGCGACTGGACGATCGTCTCCTTGCAGACGTGGACGCGCTGGTGAACGACGGAGTCGCGACCACCCGCTCGGACGCCGTCCGCCTCGGTCTCGAAGCCCTGGTCGACCGGCACCGGCGGCGCCAGACGGGCCAGGCCATCGTCGATGCCTATCGCCGGCACCCACAGGACGCGGAGGAGCTGGCAGGACTCGACGAGGCGACCCGCGCCCTGGTCGAAGAGGAGCCGTGGTAGCTCACCACCCTGCCCAAGCAGAGATCTGGTGGGCGGAGGCCGAGGACAAGCGGCGGCCGGTTCTCGTGGTCACACGCAGCGAGGCGGTCCCGGTGCTCCATGGGATCGTCGTCGCACCGGTCACGCGAACGGTGCGCGACATCCCGACCGAGATCCGGCTCGGCGAGGAAGAGGGGCTCCAAGTCGACTGCGCAGCGTCGTTCGACAACCTCCAGCGCATCCGGCGGTCGGCACTCGTGGATCGGATCGGACACCTGGGCCACCGCCGCGACGAGATCTGCGGCTCCCTGCGAGCCCTGGCCGACTGCTGAAACGCGGCCGCGGAGGTCTCCTCGCTAGCAGTGCCCTGGCACACGACGGGAGAAGGAGCGATGAGAGCAGCCCGATCCGCCTCTTCAGGCGTCAGCCGGTCCCGTGGTGGCCCCGCCTGCCGCCCGGGAATGTAACCTTGGGTGTGCCGCGAGCCGCTGCGCCCGCCTCTGTTGCGGGGGACGAGCCGGCCGCCGTCCAGCCGGAGCGGGCTCGTGAGCCGGACCCATTACCAGGTTCGTGACGGCAAGGCCCTCTACGAGGGCCGCACTCTGGCCGAATGGGTCCCCGAGATCGTGGACGCCATCGTCGCTGCCAGCAGCCCATCGCAGGTGATCTTGTTCGGCTCGGTGGCCCGGGGGGACGACGGCCCGGACTCGGACATCGACCTGATGGTCGTGCTCCCGTCGCTGGACTACGCCAGGCGGCGGGAGCGGGAGGCCGACCTCGGTGGGGTGGTGAGCCCCCGGGTGCCGGCAGAGATCTTCGTCACCGACGAGCGGGAGTGCGCCCGCCGACGCGACGTCATCGGGTCGATGCACTACTGGCCGCTCCGGGAGGGCCGGATCGTCTATGCCCGAGCTGCCTGACAACAACCACGACGAGGCGCGCCGCTGGCTTCGCAACGTCGACGACGACCTGGCCTCGATGCGGGCCGTTCAGCGGGACGCCGACTCGCCCCGGCGGATGGTCTGCTTCCTGGCCCACCTCGTCGTCGAGAAGGCGCTGAAGGCGACCCTCATCGCCGCCGAGACCCCGTTCGCCAAGACCCACAACCTGCTGGAGCTGCACGACACCTGCCGGGCCGCTGGCCGCCTCCCCGACGTGGATCGCCACGCCTTGCAGCAGCTCAACCCCTGGACCATCGACGGCCGCTACGCCGACGACCTCGTCGAAGCCGCCCGGGGCGTCGCCGAGCACCTCGCCGGCTTCGCCGCCCGAGTCGTGGCCGCTGTCCACTCCGAGCTGGGAGGCGGCCATGGCGATGCATGATCGCGAGCGAGTCGTAGAGAGCCGGGCCAGCGCGGAGGGGAGGTTCGGTCCCTCCCCGTGCCAGTCCGGGTCTCGGAGGTGCCGGGGTGCTGCGGGATGACGGCCAGCCCCTATGCTGGCCCGACCAGCCGTTGACCGCTGCAGGAGAGTCCCCCGAGGGCCGGGGGACGCCGAAGGAGCAACCTCCCCGGAAGCTCGCAGGCACCAGGACTGCAGACGCGAGGCTGTCTCTGGAGAGCAGCGGGCGCCGCGGAGGGGTCCGCTCACCGAAGGGACAAGCCGGCAGGGCGCCGGCGAAGATCTCAGGTCGACGGACAGAGGGGGACGGAGGGCGCCCGACGCGCCCGTCGATCGAGGAGGTCGCCGTCATGCCCCTTCCCACCGCCGGCCGAGACGCCGCTGCGCCCCCCAGCGGGGCGAGCCTGCGCAGCCTCGCCGAGCTGGCCGGCTCCGACCCGTTCAGCCGCCGCCACGTCGGGCCGTCGCCGGAGGAGCAGGCCGAGATGGCCGCCAGCCTCGGCCACGCGGGCCCGGAGGAGCTCATGGCCGCGGCCGTGCCCGAGGCCATCAGGACCACCCGCCCCATCGACCTCCCGCCGGCCGCCACCGAGGCCGAGGTCCTGGCCGAGCTGGCCGAGCTGGCCGCCCGCAACCGGCCCCTCACCTCCCTCATCGGCATGGGCTACCACGCCACCGTCACCCCGCCGGTCATCCGGCGCAACGTGTTGGAGAGCCCGGCCTGGTACACGGCCTACACGCCCTACCAGCCCGAGATCAGCCAGGGCCGCCTCGAGGCCCTCCTCGACTTCCAGACCATGATCTCTGACCTCACGGCCCTGGAGGTGGCGAACGCCTCGCTCCTCGACGAGGCCAGCGCCGCAGCCGAGGCCATGGCCATGTGCCGGCGCCTCGTGAGAGGCGAGGGGGGCGTGTTCCTGGTCGACGCCGCCGCCCACCCCCAGACGATCGAGGTCCTGGGGACGAGGGCCGCCCCGCTCGGCATCGAGCTGGCGGTCGGCGACCCGGCCGCCGACCTCGGGCCCACGGGCGCGTTCGGGGTGCTGGTCCAGTACCCGGGCACCGACGGCGAGATCCGGGACCTGGCCAGGGTGTGCGGGCTCGCCCACCAGGCCGGGGCCCTGGTGGTCGCGGCGGCCGACCTCCTCGCCCTCACGATCCTGCGCCCCCCTGGCGAGCTGGGGGCCGACATCGCCGTGGGCAGCACCCAGCGCTTCGGCGTCCCCCTCTGGTACGGCGGCCCCCACGCCGCCTACATCGCCACGCGCCCCATCCACCAGCGGTCCCTCCCCGGCCGCCTGGTCGGGGTGTCGCTGGACGCCGAGGGGCGCCCTGCCCTGCGCCTGGCCCTCCAGACGAGGGAGCAGCACATCCGCCGGGAGCGGGCCACCAGCAACATCTGCACCGCCCAGGCCCTCCTCGCGATCGTGGCCGGCCTGTACGCGGCCTGGCACGGCCCGGACGGCCTCCGGGCCATCGCCGAGCGGGTCCACCGCCTCACGGCCGTCCTCGCCGAGGGCCTGCGCCGCGGAGGCCAGGACGTGGTCACCGAGCGGTTCTTCGACACGATCACGGTCCGCCCGGCCGGCGCCGAGGGGGACCGGGGGGGCGGGGGGGGCGGGGGAGGCGGGACCGGGGCGGCCCGGGTCCTGGAGGCCGCCCGCCGGCGGGGAATCAACCTGCGGGAGGTGGACGGGGCCACCGTCGGCATCGCCCTCGACGAGACCACCACGCCCGAGGTGGTGGAGGCGGTCTGGGCGGCGTTCGGGGTGAGCGGGATGGAGGTGGGCGCTATCGACGGGGCCGCGACAAGCCCTATTCCTGAAGAGATGCTGCGGACATCGGGCTATCTGGGCCACCCGGTGTTCCACCGGCACCGCTCGGAGACCGAGATGCTGCGCTACCTGCGGGCGCTGGGCGACCGGGACCTGGCCCTCGACCGCTCCATGATCCCGCTCGGCTCGTGCACGATGAAGCTGAACGCCACGGCCGAGATGGAGCCGCTGTCGTGGCCCGGCTTCACCGGGATCCACCCCTTCGCCCCGCTCGACCAGGCGCAGGGCTACCTGGCCCTCGTCGCCGACCTGGAGCGCTGGCTGGCCGAGATCACCGGCTACGACGCCGTCTCCCTCCAGCCCAACGCCGGGTCCCAGGGCGAGCTGGCCGGCCTGCTCACGATCAGGCGGTGGCACCAGAGCCGTGGCGACACCGGGCGCGACGTCTGCCTGATCCCGGTGTCGGCGCACGGCACCAACGCCGCCAGCGCCGCCATGGCCGGCCTGCGGGTCGTCCCTGTCGCGTGCGACGACAGCGGCAACGTCGACCTCGCCGACCTGGAGGCCAGGGCCGCCGAGCACGGCGCCACCCTGGCCGCGATCATGCTCACCTACCCGTCCACCCACGGTGTCTACGAGGAGACCATCGACGAGGTGGCCGGGATCGTCCACCGAGCCGGGGGCCAGGTCTACATCGACGGCGCCAACCTCAACGCCCTCGTGGGGGTGGCCAGGCTGGCCGAGATCGGCGGGGACGTGTCCCACCTCAACCTGCACAAGACGTTCTGCATCCCCCACGGAGGCGGGGGGCCAGGCGTGGGGCCGGTGGCCGTGCGCAGCCACCTGGCGCCGTTCCTGCCCGGGAGCCGGGTGCTCCCGGGGGCCCGGCCCGGGGCCGGCGGCGGCGCGGTGGCGGCCGCCCCGTTCGGCTCGCCCGGCGTGCTGCCGGTGACGTGGGCCTACATCCGGCTCATGGGCTCCGACGGCCTCCGGGAGGCGACGGAGGTGGCGGTGCTGAGCGCCAACTACGTGGCCCACCGCCTCTCCCCCCACTTCCCGGTCCTCTACGCCGGGCGCGGCGGGCACGTGGCCCACGAGTGCATCCTGGACCTCCGGCCCCTCACGGGGAGGACCGGCATCACCGCCGAGGACGTGGCCAAGCGCCTCATCGACTTCGGCTTCCACGCCCCGACCATGTCCTTCCCTGTCGCCGGCACGCTCATGGTGGAGCCGACGGAGTCGGAGTCCAGGTTCGAGCTGGACCGGTTCTGCGACGCCATGGTCGCGATCCGGGAGGAGATCGCCGACGTCGAGGCGGCCCGGCTCGCCGCCGCCGACAGCCCGCTCCGCCACGCCCCCCACACGGCCGAGGCCGTCGTCTCCGACGGCTGGGACCGGGCCTACACCCGGGCCCAGGCCGCATACCCCGGCCCCTCCGCACGGGACCGCAAGTACTGGGCCCCGGTCGCCCGCATCGACAACGCCTACGGCGACAAGCACCTCGTCTGCACGTGCCCGCCCATCGAGGCCTACGAAGCCTGAGTAGCGGTCTGCTGGCTGTGCGCGGTGGCCGTGCACTGGACGTACAACCGCCCGGAGCTCCAGGCACCTGGCGCGACTACCTTGTCCGGGTGCCCGGCGACGACCCCGACCCGATCGAGCGGCTGCGAGCCATCTGCCTGGCCCTGCCCGAGGTCGAGGAGCGGCCGTTCGGCGGTCATACCGCCCCGGCGTTCCGGGTGAGGGGCAAGCTGTTCGTCATGAC
>JBOGGR010000197.1:0-9025 GCA_050744025.1 Acidimicrobiales bacterium | reverse complement strand
CGAACGGGGCCGTGCCGGTGACCGCCTCGATCAGGACCAGGCCGAGCGCGTACAGGTCGGCCCGGCCGTCCACGGAGAGCCCCTGGGCGGCCTCGGGCGACGAGTAGCGGGCGGTGCCGAGGAGGGCGCCGACGGGCTCGGTCCAGGCCGCCTCGGCCAGGGCCCGGGCCAGGCCGAAGTCGGCTATGCAGAGGCGCCCCTCCTCGTCGAACAGGAGGTTGGGCGGCTTGATGTCCCGGTGGACCAGGCCCCGCCGGTGCGCGTAGGCGAGGCCCCGGGCGGCCTCGGCGCCCACCCTGGCGGCCTGGGCGGCGCTGAGGCGGTGGCCCATGTCCAGCAGGTCACGCAGGCTCCCCCCGCCCAGGTGCTCGAGCACGAGGAACGGCCCGTCGTCGTCCTCGCCCCAGTCGAGGACGCCCATGATGTGCGGGTGGTTGAGGGCGGCCGCCGCCTGGGCCTCGGCCCGGAACCGCCGCAGGAACGCCTCGTCACCGGCGAGGGCGGTGTGCAGCAGCTTGACCGCCACCCGGCGGCCCAGGGTGGCGTCCTCCGCCAGGAACACGTGGCCCGAGGCCCCGCTGCCGAGCGGGCGAAGCAGCCGGTAGCGGCCACCGAGGACCCGCCCTACCTGGTCGGCGATGCGCGACGGCGACACGACGAAAGGCTACAGGCGCCACACCAGCAACAGACGGACCCGTGGCTGGAGCTGTGGTGGCCCGTCAGGTAGGAGTCGCCCATGGCCGACATCGGGGCCCTGACCCGCAGCCACGGCGAAGCTGTCCTCACGGGCTCGGAAGTGCTGTCGCGATGTGCCAGCCCGCCTGGTGAGCCAGCTGAGACATGAGGGTGCGCTGGGTGCGGCCGTTGAACTCACGGAAGGGATGGAGGGCGTTGAGGTCCCCGTAGAAGGTGGCCAGGCCGGTCACGAAGTCCTCTCGGGTCAGGTCCCGGAGGTGGTGGCTCCGGGCCAGCTCGTCGAAGATCTGACCGGCGAAGGCATGGAGGTTCTGGACGGGGCAAAACGACGTGCCGCCCTTGCTGATGTCCAGCGTCCGCAAGGCGCCCGCCCAGTCGACCAGGTCCTGGGTGATGTAGCGGTGGATGGCCTGGAGGTGGGCGAGGCCGAAGCGGCCAGGGATGGGCTGGCGCTCCAACTCCCGGATACGCCGACCGGTGTAGGCCGCTTCGGCCCGGGCCAGCTCGCCGGCGTCGTTGATCCCGAGGAGGTTGCGCAGCAGGCCGGTGGTGGGATCGAGGTAGGGGTCCTCCCCCACCGCCTACCGCCGGGCGGCCCGGGGATGGCCGAAGTGGCGGTCCAGCTCCGCCAGCGCCTGGTCGTCGTCGAGTTGACCCTCGACCCAGCGGTGTTCGACGGCGTGGCTGAACATGTCGGGCTCCTGGCCCTCCAGGCGGACGGAGGCCAGGGCGGTGACATCGGCCCGGTAGCGCTCCCGGAACGCGCGAAGCTCCTCGAGCGCGTCCAGGAGCACCCGGTAGCGCTCGTAGGAGACGAGCACCGCCTCGGGGGCACGGTGCGAGCCGAGGAACATTGGCTCGGCCTGCGGCCCCTCCTCCCGGAACCGGGCGAGGACGCGGGAAAGCTGTTGGCGGGCCTCCACCACGGGAGCGACCATCACGGGCTCCATCATGCTCCCACTGTAACAGGAAGTTGTACTAGTAGTTCCGGCTCGTCTACCCCATCCGTGGGCCCCAGACCAGCAATGGGCTGTCAGCTGGTCAGGGCCCTCGCAGTGGGCCTGCTACGACACCCTGTCGGGCCGGCTACGGCGCCCCGCCGGGCTGGCTGGGCGGGAGCGGGCCCGTCTCGGGGGGGGCGGCTTCGCCCATGGTGGTGGTGGGTGAGACGACCGGCCGGTCGCTGGAGCCCAGGCCGGCCCCGGCCGCTCCGGCCGGCACCGCCTTCGCCGCCCCGCCGCCGGCGGCGTCGACGATGTCCTGGAGCTCGTCGGTCATGAAGCCGCTGGCCACGCCCCAGTAGTAGGCGACGATGCCGACCCCGACCGCGATGAGCGTCCCCCACTGGAACTTGAGCGGGGCGCTCGTGAGGGGCCCGACGGTCTGGGTGTAGTACTCGAGGGGGAACAGGGCGAGCAGCATCCATATGAACCACGCCGTCCGCTCGACGTGCTTCTTGCCCTCCTTGTTGCATATCGCCCAAAGGCCGACCACGAAGAAGACGATCGCGGCCGACAGGGCGATGTCGTAGGTCCCGAAGCTCCAGGAGCCGGGCACGGGCAGGACCTTGGCGCTCCGCAGGACCCAGCCGCTTCGCAGCGACAGGTAGACCCACCCCCCGAGGAAGGCGGCGCCGAGCACCGCGGCCGGCACCGTCTTCGCCCAGCCCTTGCGGATCGCGTAGTACCAGACGAACAGCGGCATGCCGATGAACACGGCCGCGTAGACGCTGGCAAGCGTGGGGAACGTGGACCAGAAGACGAGCATGGCGGCGGCGAGGAAGCCCACCGGCGCCCAGAAGAAGGACAGGGGGAGCCGGAACGGGCGGTGGAGCTGGGGGGCGTACCGCCGGAAGACCGGGACGCCGAGGCCTCCCATGATGTAGGTGAGGGCGGTCGTGGAGGTGATGAAGCCGACCAGCTTGTACCAGCTGGGGGCGGGGATGAAGAAGACGCAGCCGATGACGAAGGCGAGGATCAACGACACCCACGGGATGCCCCACTTGTTGGGCCACTGGAGGGCCTTGGGGCCGTAGCGGTTGACGCTCATGCCGTAGTTCGTGCGGGCGCTCGTGCCCATGTAGATCCACCCGGTCCCTGACGGCGAGATGCCGGCGTCGACGAGGAGGAACGGGGCGAACGTGAGGAGGGCGCTGATCCCGGTCGCACGCAGGGCGTCGTAGAGGGGAGCGGTCGTCCACTTGCTCCCCGCACCGACCAACCCGGCCCAGTTGCCCGGGTGCACGCCTGCCGCCCCCCAGTTGAGGGCGCCGACCAGCCCGACCTCCAGGGCGACGTAGATGATCATGGTGATGACCACCGACAGGATGGTGGCGAGCGGCACGTCCCTCTGGGGACGCCTGCTCTCGCCGGCGTAGTCGAGGGCCTGGCGGAAGCCCAGGTACGCGAAGACGACGCCCGTGGTGGACATGGCCACGAAGATGTTGCCGGTCCCCTCGGCGAAGAAGCCACCCTTGTAGCTGTTGAAGCTCGCGCCGTCGAACGCGACGAACAGCATGCAGAACGTGGCCGTCGGGATCAGGAGCTTCCACCACGTGAAGGCCTTGTTCCACTCGCCGAGCAGCTTGACGCCGAAGAAGTTGAGGATGAAGAACAGCACCATCAGGCCGACGGCGAACCCGATGCCGTTGCCGGTGAGCACCCCGGACTTCTGCACGAAGCCGACGCCGGGGAACTGGCCGCCCACGTAGGTGACGACGGCCTCGGCCTCGATGGCCGGCACGGAGATGGCCGACAGGAAGTACGTCCAGCCGATCATCCACCCGGTGTAGGAGCCGTGAGTGAGCTGGGGATAGCGCACGATGGCGCCTGTGCGCGGCAGCATCCCGGACAGCTCGGCGTAGGACATGGCGATGAAGATGATGAACAGGCCGCCGATGGCCCACGACAGGATCGACGCCGGGCCGGCCACCGATGCTGCGTTGAGCGAGCCCAGCAGCCAGCCGGAGCCGATGATCGCGCCGATCGACATGAACAGGATGGAGGTGAACCCAATCGACTTGCGGAGGTGGACGTCGGACTGCTCGAAGCTGCCGAGCACCGGCTCGCCCTGGGTAACCGTCGCCATCTACATCCCCCTTGTGGTGCCTGGGCCGTCCACTGGCCTCCGCCAGTGCGCGTGATGATACCGACTATCGGGGACGGGGTGGGGTTACTCCGTCGCGCGGCCCACTGGGCGGGCCCGGGCGCCCGGGAGCGGGCACCGGGCGTGACGCGGCCCAGGTACCATTCCTCCGAGTCAGGGGCTCGGAGCCTCGCCGGTCTCGAGCAGGTGGGCGAAGGCGGCCTCGGGGAGGACGGGCACGCCGGCGGCCTCCGCGGCCGCCACCTTGGCCGCCCCCGGGCCGTCGCCCACCACCAGCGCGGTGGTCCGCTTGGACACGCTGCCCGGCGCCTTGCCGCCCCTGGCCTCGATGGCGGCCTCGGCCTCCTCCCGGGACCACCCTACGAGGGTGCCAGTCACCACCACGGACCGCCCGGCCAGGGTCTGGGCCAGGATGGGCGCGGCCGGCCCCTCCAGGTTGACGCCGGCCGCCCGCAGCTTGGCCAGCACCTCCTGGTTGCGCTCGGCGGCGAAGAACTGGGCCACGCTGTCGGCGATGGTGGGCCCGATCCCGTCCACCGCGGCCAGCTCCTCGGGCGACGCCGCCATGATCCGGTCCAGGTGGCCGAAGGCCCGGGCCAGGAGGACCGCGCCCGTGCCGCCCAGGTGACGGACGGCGAGGCCCACCAGGAGCCGGTCGAGGGGCCGCTGCCGTGACACGTCGATGGCCCCGAGGAGGTTCGCCACCGACTGCTCGCCGAAGCCCTCCAGCCCGAGCAGTGTCTCCCTGGAGGCCGGGAGCGAGTAGATGTCGCCCACGTCCGAGAGCAGGCCGAGCGAGGTGAACAGGCGGACACGCTGCTCGCCCAGCCCCTCGATGTCCATGGCTCCCCGGGAGGCGAAGTGGGCGATCCGCTGCACCCGCTGGCCAGGGCACTCGAGGTTGGTGCAGAACGTGTCGCTCTCGCCCGGCAGGCGGGTGAGCGGCTCCCCGCACGACGGGCACGCGGCCGGGAAGCGCCACTCGGCCAGCCCCTCCGGCCGCAGCGACAGGACGGGCCCGAGGACCTCGGGGATGACGTCCCCGGCCTTGCGGACCATGACCGTGTCCCCGGGCCGCACGTCCTTCGCCTTCACCTGGTCCTCGTTGTGCAGGCTCGCCAGGCCGACCGTCGACCCGGACACCACCACCGGCTCGAGCATGGCGAACGGCGTGGCCTTCCCGCTCTTGCCGATCGACACCATGATGTCCCGCAGGCGCGTGGGCTGCTCCTCGGGCGGGAACTTGTAGGCGATGGCCCACCGGGGATGGTGGTGGGTGGCCCCCAGCTCCCGCCGCAGCCCGAGGTCGTCCACCTTGACGACGGCCCCGTCGATCTCGTAGTCGAGGTCGTGGCGGTGGTGCTCCCATCGCAGGCAGAACTGGTACACCTCCGCCAGGCCGGCCACGGCCTCGATCTTCGGGTTCACCGGCAGCCCGGCCCGGCGCAGGTACTCGAGCGTCTGGCGATGGCCGGAGAAGCCCGGGCCGCCCTCCACCTCCCCGAGCTGGTAGGCCCAGAACGACAGCTCACGGGTGGCGGTGACCGCGGCGTCCTTCTGCCTGAGCGACCCGGCGGCCGAGTTGCGAGGGTTGGCGAAGGTGCGAAGGCCGGCCTCGGCCTGCCGGCGGTTGAGCTCCGCGAAGGCCGACAGCGGCATGTACAGCTCGCCCCTCACCTCCAGGACGGCGGGGACGGGCCCGTCGCCAGGGCCGGGGTCGAGGGTGGCCGGGATGGCCGACACGGTGCGGATGTTGGCGGTGACGTCCTCGCCGACCTCGCCGTTGCCGCGGGTGGCGGCCCGGGCCAGGCGCCCGTCCTCGTAGCGCAGGGATATGGCGACGCCGTCGATCTTGAGCTCGCAGACGAAGGCCCCGTCGCCGGCCGTGGCCAGCTCGGGGAGCAGCCGCTCCAAGCGCTTGCCCCACGCCTGGAGCTCCTCCTCGCTGAAGGCGTTGTCGAGGCTCATCATCGGCACGGCGTGGCGCACCTCGGCGAACAGCGGGGAGGGCGGGGCGCCGACCGACTGCGCCGGCGATGCCTCCCCCGCGAGGTCGGGGTGGGCAACCTCGATGACCCTCAGCTCCCGGACGAGCGCGTCGAACTCGGCGTCGCTGATCTCGGGGTCGTCCAGCTGGTGGTAGGCCAGGTTGTGGTGCTCGACGAGGCGGCGCAGCTCCTCGGCCCGGGCGGCCGGATCGTGGGCCCGGGCGGCCGGATCGTGGGCCCGGTCCGGCGCCTCGGCGTCGCTCGTCATGCCCCCGACGCTAACCCCGATGCCCGGGGCAGAAGGTCCCCTGAGACCATGGTCGCCGGTGGCGCCAGGGCTCTCGTCGCCGGCGGCGCCAGGGCTCTCGTCGCAGGCGGCGCCAGGGCTCTCGTCGCCGGCGGCGCTAGGGCCGGGCCGCCGGCGCCTCCAGCCTCTGGCTGGCCCGGCGGGCGAGGGTCGGGAAGCCATGGGTGGTGGCGCTTCCGAGCGCCTCGTCCAGCATCGCCACCGCCCGCTCGCGGTCCCCGGGACCGGCCCGGGCCAGCAGGGCGGTGGCCCACGCCAGCCGGTCGTTGGCCAGCAGGTAGGGAGCCTGCATCCGGGTCGAGAGGTCGACGGCCAGGGCGAAGTGGGCCTCGGCGCCCTCGTAGTCGGCCATCACCGCCGCAAGGGCGCCCAGGCAGTGGGCCACGGTGCCGTCCACCGACACCGTGCTGAACACCACCTGGTCGGCCCACGGGGACAGGAGGTCGTAGAGGGCGCTGGCGTGGGCGGGGGTGCCCACCCGGGCGCAGGCCACCGCCCAGCGGCAAAGGGTGTAGAGCCAGGTGAAATCGTAGGGGATGGCGCCGAAGCCCGCCTCCACCTCGGCCTCCAGCAGCAGGCGGGCCTCCTCCTCACGGTCCAGCTCGCAGTACGCGGCCGCCAGGGCCGCCCGCAGGACCGGGAGGCCGGGGTTGTCGGCAGCGGCCTGGGCGAACAGGTCGACCACCTCGGAGAGGCGCCCCTGGCACTGGCGGATCACGTAGAGCTGGGAGGCATAGATCAGCATGGCCTCCGGGACGTTGGCCTCGGCCCCGATGGTGTAGGCCTGCGTGGCCAATGCCTCGGCCTCCTCCACCTGCACGGCCAGCAGGGCCCGCCAGGCCCGGATGTACGTGCCGTTGAAGCGCAGGACGGGCTGGGGGAGCTCGGCCACCTGGTGGGCCAGCCGGTCGAGGCAGCGGTCGACCTCCCCGAGGTCGCCCTTCTGGACGGCGCACTGCGCCCGCCAGGCGGTGGCCCAGAAGAGGGCCAGCGGGTCGCCCACCTGGGTGGCGAGGGTCAGCGCCTCGGCCGTCTCGTCCATCAGCCGGTGCAGGTTCTCGGGGACGTCGACGGCGAAGAACGTCAGGTTGAGGACATTGGCCAGGGTGGAAGGGTCGCCCAGGCGCCGGGCCAGGGACAGGGCCTCCTCGGCCAGGTCCCGTCGGCCCTCCCAGTCCCCGGTGAAGGTCAGCTCGGCGGCCAGCTCCGCCTGCAGCAGGGCCCGTTGGGCCGTCTCGGCCCCGCCCAGGGCCGAGAGAGCGGCCCGCAGGGTGGCCACCAGCTCGGTGTCAACCCACCCCGCCGCGCTGTAGTAGCCGCGGCTGGCGCCCAGGGCCGCGGCCACCAGGCGGCCGGTGTCGCCGAGGCGCTCTGCCGTGGAGGCGGCCTGGAGCAGCATGGGCCGCCCGGCGGGGTCGCCGGACTGGCACCGGGCCGTCCCCATGCCGATCTGGAGGTCCAGCCAGGCAACCGGGTCGGTCGTGGCCAGCTCCGGGTCGAGATCGAGGGCCTGGGAGAACCACCGCCGGGCCTCGTCGGGGGCCAGGCGCGCCAGGGCCTGCTCGCCGGCCAGCTGGGCGTAGTGAAGGGCCTTGGCCCTCTCGACGGGCGCCACGGCGGCCAGCCAGTGGGCTGCCAGCTCGCCCACCCGGTCGCCGGGGTCGCCGTGGCACGCCTCCTCGAGGGCCTCGGCCACCCGGCGGTGCCATCGCCGGCGCCGGGCCGCTCCGAGGTCGTCGTGGAGGGTGTGCTGGACCAGCGCGTGGGTGAAGGCGTAGCGGTCGGCGCTCCCGGGCACCTCCCGGACCAGCGCCGCCGCTGCGGCCCGCTCCAGGCGGTCGATCACCTCGTCCTCGGGCTCGTCCAGGACAGAGGCCAGGAGGCCCAGCTCGAACTCCTGCCCGATCACGCTGGACACTCCGAGAGTCCGGTGGGTCTCCTCCCCGAGGCGGGCGACCCGCCAGCCGACCACTGCCCGCACGCTCTCGGGCAGGGAAAGGTCCCCGACCGCTCCGCCGACCTTCCAGGTGCCGTCGTCGCCCCGGTGGACGACCTCGGACTCGACGAGGTGGCGCAGGATCTCGACGGTGAAGAACGGGTTGCCGTCGGTCTCACGCCGGATGGCCTGGCCCAGAGCCACGCCGTCGCGGTCCAGGGCGTGCCCGGCCAGCGACTCCATCAGCGCCAGCACGCCGGTGTCGCCCAGCCCCGAGAGCGCCAGGCGCTCCACCCCCGCCTCGCGGTAGAGGTTGGCCAGGGCGGCCACGAGGGGATGGTCCTTCCCCAGGTCGCTGTCCCGGTAGGTCCCGAGGACGAAGAGGGGCAGCGGGGCCGAGGCCCTGACAAGGTGCCCCAGGAGCAGCAGCGTGGGCTTGTCGGCCCAGTGCAGGTCGTCGAGCACGAGGACGGTGGGCCTGGCCGCGGAGACGGCGCACACCAGGGCGGTCACCGCCTGGAACAGCAGGTAGCGCTCCGTCTCGGGATCGGTGGACCTGGCCCGGAGTGCTCCCCCGACGTGCTCCAGCGCGCCGGGGAGGAGCCGCGAGAGGTCGCCCAGCTGGTGGGCCCCGAGGGTTGCCAGCACGTCGTCGCCGGCGTGCGCGACCAGGTGGCCGAGCGACTCCACCCAGGGCTGGTAGGGGCCGCCCAGGTCCTCGTCGCAGCGCCCGTAGAGGACCAGGGCCCCCTCGTCGGAGGCGGTCCGGCCCAGGGCCGAGGTGAGCCGGGTCTTCCCTACGCCCGGCTCCCCCGACACGAGCACCACCCGGCACCCCTCGGCCGCGGCCTTGCGGGCGGCCTGGAGCCTCTCCCACTCGGCGTCCCGCCCCACCATGGCGGCCATCGACGTGGTGTTGGACACGATCGGGGCCGGCACGGGGACGGCCCAGGTGAGGGGTGAGCGCCCCAGGCCGGCCCCGGCGCCCGCGCC
>JBOGGR010000196.1:0-1869 GCA_050744025.1 Acidimicrobiales bacterium | reverse complement strand
GCCGGACCCGCTGCCGGCGCCTGTGCCGGACCCGCTGCCGGCGCCTGTGCCGGACCCGCTGCCGGCGCCTGTGCCGGACCCGCTGCCGGCGCCTGTGCCGCCGCTCCCCGGGGTGACTACGGTCGAGCCGGCCCGTGCCCTCCCGGCGGGGGCGCTCGAGCCCCCCGGGTAGGAGGCGCCACCGGGGCTCGCGGCGGAGCGGGACGCACCAGGGCCGGCCCGGCCCGAGGCACCGGAGCTCGCTGCCGGCAGGCTGTCGCCCGGTCCCTCCCCGCTCCCGTGCGCCGCCCCGCCGGCCGCCTCCCCGGGCGCCCCGGAGAGGCGTGCCGGGCCACCGCCCGAGCCCGGCCCGCGGCGGGGCCCGGGGGCCGCCGTCGCGAGGAGGCTGCTGCCCTGCCCGGGGGCCGGGCGGCCGAGGATGCCGTCCGCGATCGCCACCGGCCTGTCCATCCGGAGGGCCCGGCTCACCGTGGCGAGCGGGCCCAGCACGGCCAGGGCGGCGCTGCGCCGCGCCCCTATGGGCGCGGCTCGGGCCGAGCGCTGGAGGCTGGGGGCGTCGGCCACCGTCCAAAGGGCGAAGCAGACCAGCCCGGCGGCCAGCACCTGGCGGCCGGAGCGGAGGCGCCGCCGGTGCTGGCCCGGGGACGGCGAGGGGGGAGGAGGTGTGAGGTCGGCGTCCTGGTCGTCGATGTCCATGGCCTCTAGAACCGGTAGTAGATGAAGGGGGGCACCCCGGGCGGCCCCCGGGTGGTGATGGCGAGCAGGGCGCCGCCGAGCAGCGCCCCCTGGGCGACCGGCTGCAGCCGGGCGAAGGCCTGCTGGAGCCGCCTCACGGTGCCGTGGGGGATGTACTGCGTGCCGATGCCGAAGGCGATGGCGCCGACCACGGCGGGCGTCACCAGCGGGGACGGGCCCCAGCCGACCACCAGGCGGTCCAGGACCGCCACGGCGTTGGAGAAGGACGTGGCCCGGAAGAAGACCCATCCCAGGCAGACGAGGTGGAACGTGGCCACCCGCTGGCCGATCTGGCGGGGGAGGCTGTCCGCCTGGGCCGGGAGGCCCCGCCGCGCCCTCCGCCAGTGGCCCGTCACCTGGCCCAGCCCGTGGAGGGCCCCCCAGGCCACGAAGGTCCACGCCGCCCCGTGCCACAGGCCGCCCAGGACCATTGTGACCATGATGTTGACGTTAGGTCCTGCTCCTCGGTCCCCGGGAGCCGCCGAGGGGTATGTAGAGGTAGTCCCGCAGCCACCGGGACAGCGTGATGTGCCAGCGCCGCCAGAAGTCCTGCAGCGAGCGCGCCGCGTACGGGGAGTCGAAGTTCTCGGGGAAGTCGATGCCGAGCAGGAGGGCGACGCCGATGGCGATGTCCGTGTAGCCGCTGAAGTCGGCGTAGATCTGGACGGCGTAGCCGTAGACGGCGAACAGCGCCTCCAGGGCCGAGTGCTGGGCCGGGACGGCGAAGACGGGGTCGACGATGGCCGACGCCACGTAGGACGAGATGACCACCTTCTTGAACAGCCCGGCCATGATCAGCCATGCGGCCCTGGACACGTCGATGCGACCGCGCCTGCGCCGCTGCCTGAGCTGGGGCAGGAGCTCGGAGCCGCGCACGATGGGGCCGGCCTCCAGGTGGGGGAAGAAGGACAGGTAGGTGGCGGCGTCCAGCCAGCTGGCCGGCCGGAGCTGGCCGCGGTGGACGTCGATCACGTACGACAGCCCCATCAGATTGCCCCGAGGGGACCGGCGGCTTCAGCCGTCAGGGGAATCGGGGCTCGGGCCAAAGGCCCGACACCCCCGGTGAGTGTCACACGTCGCTCGTAAGCTCTGCTCATGATGCCGGATGCCCGCTTTCGTCGCCCGGTTGGCGGG
>JBOGGR010000195.1:0-3492 GCA_050744025.1 Acidimicrobiales bacterium | reverse complement strand
GCTGGGGCTCGGGCGGCTGGGGCTCGGGCGGCTGGGGCTCGGGCGGCTGGGGCCGGCTGCACCGGGGCCGGGTGCCGTTCCACGAGCGCGGTACTCTACCGGGTCGGGACGCGGCTCCCTCGATCCCCCAGGCCCGAGGGCTGGACGGCGCCACCTCGGACACCAGCCATGGACTATCGACGCCTCTACGAGTACCGGTTCCGCCACGTCGACCAGGCTGCCCGCCAGGCGGTCTGGGACGAGATTGGCACCTGGCTCTGGGACCGCATGGGGCGTCCGAGCCGGGTGCTGGACCCCGCCGCCGGCCGAGGCGAGTTCGTGAACGCCGTCCCTGCCGAGGAACGGTGGGTGGTGGACCACGTGGACTACCCCGAACGGCGCCTCGATCCCGGTGTCCGGGTGGTGGTCGGAGACGTCCTCTCGGTCGACCTGCCGGTAGGCCACTTCGACGGCGTGTTCGTGTCCAACCTGCTCGAGCACCTCGCCTCCCAGGAGGACGTCCACCGCCTGCTGGTGCGCCTCCGGGGGGCGCTCGCGCCGGGAGGGACCCTGTGCGTGATGGGGCCCAACTTCCGCTACTGCGCGGGGGAGTACTTCGACTGCGCCGATCACACCCTCGCCCTCACCCACGTATCCGTGGCCGAGCACCTCTACGCCGCCGGGTTCGACCGGCCCGAGGTGACGGCCCGATTCCTCCCCTACTCGTTCCGCGGGCGGCTGCCGCCGTCTGCCGTCCTGGTCCGCCGCTACCTCCAGAGCCCCTGGGCCTGGCCCCTCCTGGGCAAGCAGTTCCTGGCCCTGGCACGCAGATGACGGCGTCGCCGGACGCGGGGGCGGGCGGGGAGGTGGCCTGGACCGCCCTGGTCTGGGCCCTGGACAGGCTGGAGGAAGCAACCTCGCAGGGAGCCACCGCTGTCGCAGCCGCGCCGGCGCCGACCGCGTGGCCCGCGTGGCCCGTCTGGCCGCCCGACGCCTCCCAGGACCACGACCGCTACCGGGCGTGGCTCGCGGCCCGGGCCCAGGGTCCGCGGCGGGCCTGGCTAGCGGCCCGGGCCCAGGCCCCGAGCCGGGCCTGGCTCGGGTCCCGCTCTCAGGCCCCGAGCCGTGCCGGCGAACGGGCATCCCGCGGCCCAGCGTCAGCACAGCTCGACGGATCCCGGCGCGCCCGCCTCTCCGACGCCCTCCGTCGGACCGTGATCGGCCCCGCTGCCCGCTCCCTGGCAGGCTCCCACACCGGGCGCATCCGGGGGCCCGGCCTCCCGGACGGCCCGACGTTCTCCGTGGTGGTACCCGTGTACCGACCAGCTGTGTGGCTCGTGCACAGGTGCGTCGCATCGGTCCGGGACCAGACCTGGCCCCACTGGGAGCTGTGTCTCTGCGACGACGGCTCCGGCGACCCGGAGCTGGCCAGGTACCTCCATCAGGTGGAGCGCAGTGACCGGCGCGTCAGACTGGCCACACATGGACGCAACCTCGGCATCGCCACCGCCACCAACACCGCCCTCGGCCTCGCCACCGGCGACTTCGTGGCCCTCCTCGACCACGACGACGAGCTCCTCCCGGGCGCGCTGGCCTCCATGGCCGCTGCCATCGAGGCCGACCCGCGTGCTGACGTCCTCTACTCCGACGAGGACAAGCTGGACGAAGCCGGGCTTGCCTTCGGGCCCCGCTTCAAGCCCGACTGGTCGCCCGACTACCTCCTCACCACTCCCTATCTCGGGCACCTCCTGGTCGTGCGTCGCCGGCTGCTCGACAGCCTGGACGGCATGAGGGCCGAGATGGACGGGAGCCAGGACTACGACCTGATGCTCCGTGCAACCGAGCGAGCTCGTGCCGTGGTCCACGTCCCCGAGGTCCTCTACCACTGGCGGATCGTGTCGGGGTCGGCCGCTGGTGACTCGTCGGCCAAGCCGTGGGCCTATGCCGCCACGGGCCTGGCGCTGCGCTCCGCCCTGGACCGGCGGGGGGAGGCGGCCGAGCTGCAGCCAGGTCCCATGCCAGGCATGTGGCACGTCCGCCGGGACCTGGCGCCGGGGACGACGGTGAGCGTCGTGGTGTCGGCCACCGGAGGGGCTCGCCGCCTGCGGAGGTGCCTGGACGGCCTTGGCCACGAGGCCGGCGTTGGCCCGCTGGAGGTGCTCGTCGTCCCGCCGGTCCCGGCCGACTTGGAGACGACGGCTCTGCTGCGCCACCTGGCCGACCGGCCCGGAGTGCGATTGGCGCCGGCTGCGCCCCCGGCCGGGGGACGCGAGGGTGCAGCCGGCGGAGCGGTGCAGGCTACGGCCCCGGGCGGTGGCAGCGGGACGCGCCGGGCGGCCGGGGCCGGCTGTGCGGACTCCCCCTGCGTGGCCACACTCGATGCGGCTGCCCGGCTGGCTCGCGGCCAGCTGGTGCTGTTCCTCGACGCCCGGGTGGACCCGTCGCCGGGCACTTGGCTCCGGGCGATGGCCGAGCACGCCCAGCGTCACGAGGTTGGCCCGGTCGGCGCCCGGCTCGTCTCTGCGGACGGACGGTTGCTCCACGCCGGCCTCGTCCTCGGCCTGGGCGGGCAGCCGGCCGCGCCCGTGCTGGAAGGCCTAGCCGCCGGGGACTACGGCTATCTGGAGGCCGCCCGGGTGACCCGCAACTGGAGCGCCGTCTCGGGCGCCTGCCTCATGGTGCGCCGCGACCTCCTCGACGATCTCGGGGGCCTCGACGACGCCATGGGGCAGTGGGCGGACGTGGACCTCTGCCTGCGAGCCGGCCGGGCCGGCTACCGCTCGCTCGTCACCCCGCTGGCCGAGCTCGTGGCCGACCTGCCCAGGACCTGGCCGACGGAGGCTGGTCCAAGTCGGTGCGAAGGGGACGCGGCCGGGGCAACGCGGGCGTTCCTGGAGCAGTGGAGCGAGACGACAAGGGACGGCGACCCGTACTTCAGCCCCAACCTGAGCCGGCTCCATCCTGGGTGCCTGCTCCCCGAGGAGGACGACGACGCAAGATGGAACGAGCTGATCTCGACGCTGGCACCATCGTGGCCGAGCTGACCGCCGAGCTGGCACGGAGGCCATGGGCGCCCTCGCCACCTCCCGACTCGCGGTTGAGCCCGGTGCTGGAGGATCCGGGCCTGGCCTACCTGCACCGCCACTGGCAGCTCCGGCGAACCCTGGAGCCGGGCCAGAGGCGCCTGCCGGTCACGGGGGCGCGGGCGGCGGCCAGGGCCCTGCTGAGCCGTCTGGCCTTCGCTGCTATCAAGCCCTACCTGGACGAGGAGCAGGAGCTGCTCGCCCACGCGGTCCGCCTCCTCGACGCTCTGGCTCGCCGTTGCGACGCCATCGTCGAGGCCCAGGCGCGGGAGACGGATGTCATCCGGGCCGATCTGGTGGAGCTGGCAGCTCGCCTCCAGGCCCGGCCGCCGGGCAGCCCGGATGCCGGCGGGAGACCCGACGCCGGCGCGGGACCCGAGCCCGGCGCGGGACCCGAGCCCGGCGCGGGACCCGAGCCCGGCGCGGGACC
>JBOGGR010000194.1:0-5064 GCA_050744025.1 Acidimicrobiales bacterium | reverse complement strand
CCTGGGCCCAGTCGAGGATCCGGCGCCCGAGGCCCTCGCCCCGCCGGGCCTCGGCAACTGCCAGGCGGTGGAGGTACCCGGCCATCCCGTCGTCGGGCCCCAAGAAGCTCTCGTCGGACCACGCCAGCCAGCAGGTGGCGACGGCGATGCCCCCGATGCGCGCGAGGTACACCTCTTCGCGCTCGATGCCGGCTGACACGAAGCCGGCGGGACAGCGCGCCGGCCACTGCTCGAAGCCCCGCGAACGGGCGTAGGCCGACCCCTGGCTCAGCAGGTCGATGACCGTGTCGAGGTCGGGCCGCCCCGCCAGTCCCAGCTCCGGGTCGGCTCCCCCCGCCAGCGCCGGCCCCAGGTCGGCACCCACGGCCTCGGACCCTACGCTCTCCCGCTCCAACGGGCCGCCTCCCTGCTCCCGCCGCCCCGTGACTCGCCGGCCCCGGGGCCCGCCGGTGCCAGCCCCGTGCCGCGCCGGCCTCGGGCCCGCCGGCGTCAGGCCCGTGCCGCGCCGGCCTCGGGCCCGCCGGGTCAGGATGGACCGGGCGGGGGCGTCCAGTCGACGGCGACGGTGCCGGCCACGTCCGGATGGACCTCGAGCCAGTGGCGGGCGTACGAGCACTGAGGCACGACGGTAAGGCCGCCGGCGGCGGCCTGCTCCACCGCGGCCCGCACGAGCTGACCGCCGATCCCTCGCCCGCCCAGTCGCTCCGGCACCTCCGTGTGCACCAGGACCAACCGGTCGCCGTGGTGGCGATAGACCAGCTTGGCGCCGGCGGGTGAGCCGTCCTGCTCGAGCACCAGCTGGCTGCGGGCGACGTCGTCGACGATCGCCCCGGCGCCGCTCATGGGATCAGGAGCAGCATCTCTGACGGCGGATCCGTGGCAGCACTACCGTGCCGCCGGCCCGGGCGCTCCCACCAGCCGGTCGCTTCCGGTCGCGGGAGGGAGCTCCAGGAGCTCGGTCCCCCCGCCTCCCGAGACCGTCTCGATGTCGGTCCCCTTGCCGGTCTCGATCCCCCCGAAGAACCAGATCAGCGCTCCGATCAGCCCGACCACCCATACCATCGTGTTGAAGAAGATCAGCCCTGACGTGGTGAAGTGGCTCGTCCAGTAGATGGTGCCGATGTAGCCGCCGATGCTGATGAATCGGCACAGGGCGGTGAAGCGCGCCCGGTAGCGGGTCGGCCACACCTCGCCCTTGAGCGTGTCCTCCGTGATGTACGCGATGTTGGCGAACACGCTCAGCACCACGAGCAGGACCCAGAACAGTGCCAGGGCCTTGACCCAGGTCGACTCTGTCGCCCAGGCGATCCCGGTGAACACGAGCGAGCCGGCGTAGCCCACCAGCAGCAGCCACCTGCGGCTCAGCCGGTCTGCCAGGAGGCCGAGGAAGCCGAAGCAGAAGCCGGCCAGCGTTGTCGCCAGGATGATGTCTGTCTCCAGGTGGGGGAAATGGACGGGGCCGAGCGTGTAGGTGAGCAGGCCGAACCCGGTGGTGTCGGCGAATGCCACGAAGATGACGGCGGTGAGTCGCAGCCAGATCGGCGGGTAGCGCCTGGGGCGGCTCCCCGACCGGGCGGCCTTCGCAGTGGCTTCGGCCCTGGCCTTGTCCTGTGCCCGCTCGACGGCCCGCCGGCGGGCGAGGACCTCCTCGGCTCCGTAGAAGCGGATGAGCTCGGCCCTGGCCCGCTCGGGGCGGCCCCTGCGCACCAGCCACCTGGGGGACTCGGGGGTCCGCGTCCGGGCGAACAGCAGGACGACCAGCACGCCCAGCAGGGCCGAGGCCACCATGTCCCGCTGGAAGTTGACGCTCTTGGCGGCAGAGCTCAGATCGACGATCGCGATGATGACGCCGCCGAGGTTGATGAAGTTGACGCCCAGGAGCGCCGCCTTGGAGCGGTGCTTGGTGGGCATGGTCTCGTGCACCGCGACCATGATCATGTTCATCTCACCGCCGGCAGCCGCCAGCAGGACGGCCAGGAAGATGAGCAGCAGCACGTACGTGGAGCTGAAGTACAGCCCGATGGCGCCGATCCCGTAGCAGCACATCGTGAGGTAGAAGGTCCTTCGCCGGCCCAACCAGTCCCCGAGAGGCCCGGCGATCCCGATCCCGATGATCAGCCAGATGGGCGCCCAGGAGAGCAGCAGGGAGCGCAGGGAGGCCGGCTCCTTGACCCATCCGGTTGCCACGGGCGCCAGCGTGAAGATGTACGCCTCGAGGGTGTAGCCGAGCGCGAAGGACACGAAGAGCCACGTGTCGGTCCCCGTCCACCTCTCGTCGCGGGCGGCGGTAGGCAGCTCCGAGACGTCACCTGCTTCCAGCATGTCCGGCCTCCCAGTAGCCCGAGCAGCTCCAGTTGTGCACGCCAGGCCACCCGGCCGCGGCAGCTCCACTGTCTCGATGCCGAGGCTCGGCCACGGGGGGATCGTAGGCCAGTCGGCGGCGCAGCGGGGGCGTGCTGCCGAAGACCGTCGCAGCCTCGTTGAGCTCGTGCTCGGACCCATTGCCCCGCGTCGGCGATGCCGGCCGGATCGGTTGCGCGAGCTATGTGCCGGTCAGTCCCTTGGATGAGCCAGCCCTCACACGCGGATGACCTCGATGCCTGGAATGTCGTCGTAGTCGCGGTCCTGAGTGACGACCGGTATCCGCTCCACGGCGGCAGTTGCCGCCACGAGGGCGTCGAGGATCGGCACTCGCCGACGGCGGCCTCGCAGGTCTGCGGCGATACGGGCGAACTGGCGCGCCACCTCGGCATCGACCGGGAGAGGATCCCACGTCGACTCGACGGACGAGAGCGTCGCCACCCGGCTCGGCCGCTCGGCGTCCTTGGCCATGAGCACCCCGAGCGTGAGCTCGGCCACCGTCACGACAGACACCTCGGTCTCCGTCACGCCCGCCATCTCGCGCAGCGGGCGACCCGATTCGGTTGCAACGAAGAACGATGTGTCGAGCAGGGCTCTCACAAGTCGTCCGTCGAACCGGACAACAGCTCGCGCACATCCTCGAGCAACCTTGGATCTGCGGCATGACGGGCAGCGATGTTGAGCGCCTCGGCAGCGGGCACCCTACGGCGGCGACTCAACGGCACGATCTCGGCCACGGGACGCCGGTCGACCGTCACGGTCACGCGTTCTCCGCTCTCGACACGGCGCAGCACCTCGCTGACGGTGTTGCGCAGCTCGCGGACTGATACGGAGCTGGCCACACTCCGAGCGTAGCATATGTGGCCACATGAGCATCAGCGGGCGCTGCCGGATTGTTGAGCGCCGCCCGGAATGAGCACCAAGACGACGTTGAAGGCCAGCACGACTCGGCCCACCCCCAGCCCACCCCCCCATGGGAAGCTTGCCCCAAGGCACGGCCGTGACCAGGTACTTAGGGGCTGGAGGATCGTTTCGGTCGTTGGTCGTCCCCCCGTGATCCGTGCTGGCCCAGAGCGTCCGCGCGTGCTGGTTTGGCGTGTCCGCCAACACCGGAGCCGGATTCGAACCGACGGCCGGTTGGTTGTAAGCCAGAGCGGTCCAAGCAGTGTGCTGACCAGGGCTTTTGCAGGTCGCGGGCGAGCGAAGAGGGCAGAACTATCCGCTCTGGGGGTAGGCCTCGACGAGCTCCACGCGATGCGCCTCAGCCAACTCGTACGCGGCGACCCACAGCACATCCGAAAGGACTTCGCTGTCCGGGCACCCGGGGGTGGCGACGCCGGCGGCATGGAGGGCCGTCCGGATCAGGCTGCCCCCCGTGACGACCGCCTCTTGCGGGTTGGCCGCCTCCAGCTCTACCTCGATCTCGAGCGTTCCATCGGTCAGCGACCCGCCGACGTCCGGCCCGCCGCCGAGCTCCTCCAGCTCCTCGACGACCCTCTCGACCACGGCAGCCAGGGCTGCCGTGTCTCGAACAATCCCGTGACCCGCCTCATGGATATGGATGACGCACAGGGCGCCGAACCTCCAGGTCACCTGTCCTCCTTCCAGCATGTCTGGCCTCGCAGTCGGTGGATGCCGAGGTCGGGTCACGGAGGGGCTCGTTGGGCAGTTGACTTCCAAGTCGTACGGTAGCCTGCCCTGCCCCCCCCGGTCGCCGGACCGGGCGCGCCGCCCCGGGGGTCAGTCCGTCTCCCTCAGCCGGCATGCTTTGAGGTCCCAGGCTTCGATTCGTGCACCGGCGCCGCACCGGCCCACGGTCAGGCCTGCTGGCCCACTCGACCAGGCAGGTCTACTGCACACCGACCCGACGATGCCCAACCCGGGCGGGTCCACCCGCCGCAGGGGCCGCGCAAGTAGCCTTTGTGGCATGGCCGGCCATCAGGTCATGCCGTTCGCCAACGGTCTCAGCGCGCGACTCGCGACCCGCTCCCGGCACGTTTGCGCCTTCCTCGGTGCAGGGGTTTCTTGCGCGTGCGGGCTGCCGGATGTGTCCGGGTTGCGACAACAGGTTCTCGACGGGCTCGTCGGAGATCAGGGCGTCGCGTTCCGGCGCCAGTTGTCAGGGCGCAACCTCGAGCAGGCGTTGAGCCGGTTGCGGCGGATCGCGGCACTGCTTGACGAAGACACCGACCAGGTCGACGGTCTCACGGGTCAGGAGGCGGCTGCCCTCGACCGCGAGGTGTGCCGCCTCATCGTCGAAGCGCTTGATCTCGACGGCGCCGATCTCGCCCCGACGCTCCGGTTTGCGGCATGGGCCGCTCGTGCCGACTATCAACTACCAGTCGAGTTGTTCACGGTCAACTACGATCTGCTGCTGGAGACCGCTCTGGAGGCGCTGAGCGTCCCCTACTTCGACGGCTTCGTGGGCGCGCTGCGGGCCCGCTTTCGTACCGAACTGGTGGAGGCCGCCGCGGGGGGCGCGGATGACTGGTTGCCCTCCTTCTTGATACGGCCTCTGGAAGCTTCACGGCTCATCGCACGGGTGCTCGATGCCAAGCCAAACGGTCGCTGGGGCGGTTAGTTAGCCCGGCGCCGTGACGACTGACAACACCGCTGGAAGCCTCACCGCTCCTGACGGAGGCTGACCACCTGGCCCGTGAGTATGTCGTCGACGTCATGGTTGCTCCCTGACGATCCCTCACG
>JBOGGR010000193.1:0-10683 GCA_050744025.1 Acidimicrobiales bacterium | reverse complement strand
GGCCCCGGCGAGGCACACTGTGGGCATGACCGTCGCCCTTCGCCCGACGCCGGCGGACACGACCGACCTCCTTCGCGTCCGGGACCTGGCCGTGCAGTTCGGGCCGGTCCGGGCGCTCGACGGCGTCGACCTCGACCTGGCCCCAGGGGAGATCGTCGGGCTGGCCGGCGAGAACGGCGCCGGGAAGTCGACACTGGTGAGGTGCATCGCCGGGGAGGTCACCCCCGACCGGGGCCAGGTGCTCTTCGCCGGCCAGCGACTTCCTGCCGACCCCGGGGCGGTGGCCAAGCGGGGCATCGCCGTGGTGTGGCAGGACCTGGCGCTGTGCGACAACCTCGACGTGGCCTCCAACCTGCTGCTCGGAGGCGAGCGGGGCCGGCTCTTGCTGTCCGGCGCCCGCTTCCACGCCGCCGCCGCGGCCATCCTGGCCAACCTCGACATCCCGCTCACGGACACGACCCGCAACGTCCGGGCCCTGTCGGGAGCACAGCGCCAGGCGCTGGCCGTCGCCAGGGCCGCGCGAGACGCGCCGACCCTCTTGATCCTCGACGAGCCCACCGCCTTCCTCGGGGTCGGCTGGTCGGCGCAGGTCGAGCACCTCACGAAGCGGCTGCGGGACCAGGGGACGACGATCCTCCTCATCTCCCACGACATAGAGCAGCTGTTCCGCCTGGCCAACCGGATCGCCGTCCTCCATCGCGGGCGCATCGTCGCCGACATCGATCCCGCCCACGCCCACCCGGACGACGTCGTCGCCCTGATGTCGGGACAGGAGGTGGACGTCTCGGCCCGCCGCCAGCTCGGCCGCCTCCAGGGACTGGTCGATCGCCTGGCCTCCGCGGACCCGTCGTCCAGCCTCGTCCTCATCCTGTCCGCGCTCAGCGCGGCACTGGGGACCAGCCACCTCTGCATCCACGTGCTGGAGGAGGGAGCCCTAAGGGTGGCGGCGACCCTGGGCCTCCCAGCCGAGCTGGCCCGTAGGTGGGGCCGCCTCCCTCGCGGGCCGGAGGGTGGCCCGGTCGGCCTGGCCGCCGCCACCAGGGCGCCGGTGGTGGACGTGGACGTCCGATCGAGCCCCCACTGGGCGCCGTTCCGCCACCTGGCCGGCGATGTCCACATCGGCAGCTCGTGGTCGGTGCCGGTCATGGGCACCAACGGGCTCACCGGCGTGATCACCGTCTTCCGCCGCAGCCCGGGACGGCCGGCGCGAGACGAGCTCGACCTCGTCTCGCTCTACGCCGGCTACGTGGCCGGCGCCGTCGAGCGCGACCGGCTGCTCCGTGAGGTGACGGCGCGCAACCGGGTCCTCGAGACCATCCAGGAGGTGCTCCAGACCCTCGCCGGCCCCGTGCCGCTGGCAGGCGCCCTCCCGCCGGCCCTGGCCGCCGTCCGCCGGGGGCTCCAGGCTGACGAAGTGGGCCTGGTGGACCAGCCCGCCGGCCAGGCCCCGCGCTGGCGGGCGCTGGTCGACGCCGGCGGCCCCTGCCCGCTGCCGGGGCCGCCGCCGGCGGCCGTCGGGGCGGCGCTGGGCGCCCGTGAATGCGACGGGGCGGCCAGACAGCTCGAAGACGGCCCCGACGAGCAGCTCCTCGGCGTGAGCTTCGCCGCCCCCGGTGGCCGGGCGGCGCTCATCGCCCGGTTCCGGCCACCGGGCCCCGACCCTCCGGGGTCGCCGCCGGGGGGGTCGCCATGGTCGCCGCCGGGGGGGTCGCCAGGGGGCGCACCGGTCGGCCGGCCAGGGGGCGACCACGTCGCCACTGCACTGATGGGAGACGCCGCCCGGTCGCTGCAGCTCGCCCTCGAGCGAGAGGAGTCCGAGCGGGCGCGCCAGGAGGCAGCGGCCCTACGCCGGTCCCAGGAGCTGCAAGGGGGCTTCCTGTCGCGCCTCAGCCACGAGCTGAGGACACCACTCACCGCGATCCGGGGATACGCGTCGAGCCTGATGCAGCCGGACGTGACCTGGGACGACGACTCCCAGCACCGGTTCCTCACCCGGATCGCCGCCGAGTCGGCCCGCGTCGGGCGTCTCGTCGACGACCTGCTCGACCTGTCGGTCATCGAGTCCGACATCCTGCGGCTCCAGCTGGACTGGTGCGACCTCGGGCTGGTGCTCGACGCGGCCGTCGCCTGCCTGCCTCCCACCGGGGCCGCCGCGGTCTCCGTCTCGTGCGCGCCTGGGCTCCCCGCCGTGTGGGCCGACCACGATCGCCTGGAGCAGGTCTTCGTGAACCTCATGGACAACGCCGTCCGCCACAACCCCGCGGGGACCACGGTGGAGGTGACGGCGCAGCCTTTGGGGACCTCGGAGGTGCTGGTCATCCTCACCGACCACGGTGGCGGGATCCCCGACGACGTGGCGGCCGCGCCGTTCGAGCCTCGCCGGACCAGGGGGAGCCCCACCTCGGGGGCGGGGCTCGGCCTCTCCATCGCCAAGGGCATCGTCGACGCCCACGCCGGGCGCATCGAGCTCGACCACCTCGACCGTGGCACGCGCTTTCGCGTGCGCCTCCCGATCGAGCCGGCCGACGCCCACGACGGGCCGCTCGAGACAGCCGACAGTGCCTGAGCCCGGGGCGAGCACGCGCGTCCTCCTCGTCGAGGACGACCCCAACATCGTCGACCTCATCCGCTCCAACCTCGCCGTCCGGGGCTTCGACACGGTGGTCTCCGCCGACGGGTCCCGCGCCCTGAAGCTGCTCGAGACGGAGCAGCCGGACATCGTCCTCCTCGACCTCATGCTGCCCGAGATCGACGGCTTCGACCTCTGCCGCCAGGTTCGCGAGCGCTCGACCGCCGGGGTCATCGTGGTGTCCGCCCGAGGCGGCGAGCGGGACAAGATCACCGCCCTCAACGTCGGGGCCGACGACTACATGACGAAGCCCTTCAGCATCGAGGAGCTGCTGGCCCGGATCTCCGCCACCCTGCGGCGCTGCCGCCCGGCCAGCCCTCCGGTCCCGGTCTCCCTGATCGTGAGGGTCGGCAACCTGGACATCGACCTCGGCGAGCAACAGGTGACGAGGGGCGGGGAGCCCATCCACCTCACGCCCACCGAGTTCGCCCTGCTCCGGGAGCTCGCCACCAATCGGGGCAAGCTCTTGAGCCACGCCCAGCTCCTGCGGCGCGTGTGGGGTCACGGCTACGAGACCGAGACCGAGTACGTGCGGGTCTACGTCCGGCGCCTGCGGGCCAAGCTCGAGGTGGACGGGGACGCGCCGCTGATCCTCACGCAGCCACGAGCCGGCTATCGCATGGCCCCTGATTGAGCCCGGCGGCCGTGTTCACGGATTGTTGACGGCGAGGGGCCGATGTTAACGGAGTCGTTCACTACTCCTGGTTTATGTTCTCCGCCACGACACGACCCACGGCTGGTGAACGGGCCGGACCCGATCGAGGTCGGGCCAGGCGCCAGCCACAAGACAGGGGGGGTTTCCCTTGCGTCCTGCCAACAAAGCCGCTGCCGCGGCTCTCGTCGCCGTCAGCCTGACCGCGGCTGCCTGCGGCAGCAGCGGCCCGTCCACCACCACGACCAGCGCCGCCGCCTCGGGCTCCTCGTCCACGACCGCCGCCTCCTCGTCCACCACGGCGGCCGCCTCGGGCTCCTCGTCCACCACGGCCGCAGCCTCGGGCCTGGGCACGACCACGGCGAGCTCGTTCACCCGGTCCTTCTCTGCCATGGCGGCGCTGAAGTCCCTCGCCGCATCGGGCAAGGGCAAGGTCGGCGTGATCCTGCCCGACACCGTCTCGTCGGCCCGCTACACGGAGTTCGACGCCCCATACCTGACCAAGGCGCTCCAGGCAGCCGGGCTCAGCTCCTCCGACTACAAGGTGCAGAACGCCCAGGGCAGCGACTCGACGGAGCTCACCGACGCCCAGTCCGACATCTCGGGAGGCGCCACGGTGCTCATCATGGACCCCCTCGACTCGGGCGTGGGCGGGGCGATCGAGAGCTACGCCAAGTCCCACGGCGTTGCGGTCGTCGACTACGACCGCCTGACCCTCGGGGGAAGCCGCCAGTACTACGTGAGCTTCAACAACGTGGAAGTCGGCAAGCTCATGGGCCAGGGCCTGGCCACCTGCGTCAACGCCTGGCACGTGGCCAAGCCTCAGGTCATCGTCATGCACGGGGCGGTCACCGACAACAACGCCACCCTCTTCGCCCAGGGCTACGACGCCGTCCTGTCCCCGTACTTCAAGTCGGGCAAGTGGGCCGACTTGGCCAACACGGCCGGCACCTGGGACCCCCCGACGGCCGAGACCGAGTTCCAGCAGGCCTACGCCGCCCACAAGGGCGCCAACGCGGCCCTCATCCCCAACGACGAGACAGGGGCCCCGATCCTCACGTACCTGCGTGAGACCCTGCACGTGAAGCCCAGGACGTTCCCGACCACCGGCCAGGACGCTACCCTGGTCGGCCTGCAGAACGTCATCTCCGGGTACCAGTGCGGCACGGTCTACAAGCCGATCTACGAGGAGGCTCAGGCGGCGGCGGCCCTCGCCCTTTACATCCGCGCCGGCAAGACGCCGCCCGCCGCCCTCGTCAACGGGACGACCGAGGACACCCAGTCCCACACCGCCGTCAAGTCGGTGCTGCTGACGCCGGAATGGGTCACCCCGTCCAACATGGCAGCCACGGTCATCAAGGACGGTTTCGTCCCCGCCAGGCAGCTCTGCACCGGCCAGTACGCCAGCGACTGCAAGGCCGACGGGATCTCGTAGCTCGGTGAGAGGCGACGACGCGCATCCGCTGCTCAGCCTGAGCAACGTCGTCAAGAGCTTCGGTCCGGTCCAGGCGCTGCGCAACGTCAACCTCGACATCCTGGCCGGGACGGTGACCGCCCTGGTGGGCGACAACGGAGCGGGGAAGTCGACGCTCATCAAGACCATCTCGGGGATCTGGCAGCCCGACGAGGGGGTGATCACCTGGGACGGCGCGCCGGTGCACGTGCGCTCTCCCAGGGACGCCGCGGCCCTCGGCATCGCCACGATGTACCAGGACCTGGCCCTGTGCGACAACCTCGACATCGTCCAGAACATGTTCCTCGGGCGCGAGGAGCTCGAGCACGGGCTCCTCGACGAGAACAAGATGGAGCTGACGGCCAAGCACACCCTCACGGACCTGTCGGTGACGACCGTCCGCTCCATCCGCCAGCCAGTCGGGTCGCTGTCCGGCGGCCAGCGCCAGGCAGTCGCGGTGGCGAGAGCGGTGATGCACGAGGCGAGGCTCGTCATCATGGACGAGCCGACGGCCGCCCTCGGCGTCTCCCAGACCGCGATGGTGCTCGACCTGATCGGTCAGATCGCCAGCCGCGGCATCGCCGTGCTCGTGATAACCCACAACCTCAACGACGTCTTCGCCGTGGCGGACCGCCTGGCCGTGCTGTACCTCGGCCAGGTCGCCGCCTCGGGCCCGCTCTCCCAGTTCGACGCCCAGCGCGCCGTCGAGCTGATCACCACGGGGGCGTCCTCGAAGGACGGCGGCGGCCGAGGCGGCCCGTCCATGCACGGAGCGGGGGGCGTGGTCTCCGGCTACGGCGCCAGTGAGTCGAAGGGCTGAGCCCATGCCCCCCTCCCACCGCAACCCCGGATCGGCGCTGGCCGGCACGCCGGACCCCCCGGCGGCCTCCAGCCCCGACATCACGGTCGCTGACGACCCCGCCGACGCCGGACCCGCCCTCTCCGGCGAGCTCGTGGTCGACTCGTTCTGGGAGTACGCCGTCGCCGCGGCCAGACGCGTCCGCGGCGGCGACGCCGGCGTGCTGCCCGTCCTCGTCGGGCTCCTCATCATCGTCGTCATCTTCCAGTCCCAGAGCACGGTCTTCCTCTCGGCCGGCAACCTCGTCAACCTGGTCGTGCAGGGCGCGACGTTCGTCCTGCTCGGCATGGCGGAGGTCTTCGTGCTGCTCCTGGCCGAGATCGACCTGTCCACCGGCTACGTCGCGGGGGTCGGGGCGGTGATCACCGTCGAGCTGTCGCGTGCGCCGTACAGCCTCCCCTGGTGGGTCGCCATCGGGGCCGGCCTGGTGGCGACCGCCGCCATCGGGGCCCTCCAAGGGTTCCTCATCACCCGGATCAAGCTGCCGTCGTTCGTGGTGACCCTCGCCGGGCTCCTCGGGTGGGAGGGCGTGCTCATCTTCCTCGTCAACAAGTTCGGCAACAGCAACGGCGGCACCATCTCCATCACCAACAACGTCATCAACGACCTGGTCAACGGCAACATCGCCCCGGTCGCGGCCTGGGTGATCCTGGCCGTCTGCGTGGTGGCCTACGCGGCGGTGGCCGTGGTCCGGGACCGGCGCCGCCGCGCCAGCGGGCTCGCCGCCCCCGTCGCCGCGGTGACCGCCCTCAAGATCGCGCTCGTGCTCGCCGCCGGCATCGCTCTCGTGCTGGTCTGCAACACCGACCGGGGAACGGCACTGGTCTCCGTGCGAGGCGTCCCGTGGGTGGTCCTGATCATCATCGCCGTACTGGTCATCTTCACGTTCCTGCTGGGCCGGACCCGATTCGGGCGCTACATCTACGCCATCGGCGGCAACGCCGAGGCCGCCCGGCGGGCCGGCATCAACCTGAGCCGGATCCGGCTGATCTGCTTCAGCCTGACCGGCCTCACGTCGGGCCTGGCGGGCATCCTCTACGCCTCCAGGCTCGGGTCCATCTCCAACAACGTCGACGGCGGGACGCTGGTGCTCTACGCCATCGCCGCAGCCGTCATCGGCGGCACCAGCCTCTTCGGCGGCCGGGGAAAGATGGTCCACGCCCTCCTCGGCGGCATCGTCATAGCCACCATCTACAACGGCCTGGGCCTGCTCGGCATCGGGGCCGCCGCCCAGGACATGGTCACCGCCCTGGTGCTGCTCGCTGCGGTAACCGTCGACGCCGTCGCCCGGCGGAACACCTCGACCGCCTGACGGGCGACTTGCGGGGCCTGGGCATCCGGCAGCGCCGGCGCTTGCGCGGGAGCTGTCGCTCGACTAGGACCTGGATCGGTGGCGGGCGAAGCGCCCGGCGTGAGCCGGAAGGACCCTGGCGCGGGAGGCGCGGCAGCGGCACGCGCCGTGGCCAGACCCGGCATAGGGTCCGATGGAGCATAAGGAGACCACACCGTGAACCAGCCCCCCTCTCCTGTCCCGTCCGAGCAGGCGCCGGCCGCCTCGCCGGCGCCGGGCACCTACCGGCTCGACCCCGACCGCAGCACCGTCCGTGCCGACTGCAAGGCCATGTTGGGGATGATGACGGTGCACGGGACTCTCCGGCTCCTGGCCGGAGAGGTCGAGGTCGCCGCCGACCCCGCCTCCTCGACGGTGCGTGCGACCATCGACGCCGCCAGCTTCGCCTCCGGCAACGCCGCGCGGGACCGCGACGTGGTCTCGGCCTCCCTGCTGGACGCGGCGGCCCACCCCGAGATCACCTTTGCCGCCGACCAGGTCCGCGGGGACGGCTCCGAGTGGGTCGTGCCCGGGGTGGTGACCGCACACGGGACGAGCGTGCCCGTCGAGGTGCGCCTGCACGAGGCCCGCATGGAGGGCGGGGTGGCGCGGTTCCGGGCCAGCGCCCTGCTGGACCGGACGAGCTTCGGGGTCACGAAGAAGAAGGGCATGGTTGGGCGCTCCGTGCGCCTCGCCGTCGAGGCCGTCGGCGTGCCGGGGTGAGCTCGTGGGCCGCCCGTGCCTGGCTACTGGGCCGCCCGCACCTTCCGTGTCGTGCTCCCCATGGGTGGGTGGGAAACCCGCCCCGCCTCTCACCGCTCGGCAGGCGGCCCAGTGCCTCCAGGTCTCGGTTCGGGAACAACCTCGATCCTCTAACTGTTTGACCATCTAGCGAGTTGGGTAGAGACTCGAGCTGGTGGAAGACCGAGCCGGTGAGGAGAGGTGATCTCGTGACGAGGAGGCGCGAGGGCGCAGCGGTGGAACGTGAGTCGGCGGTGGAGCGGTACCTGGAGCTGCGCCCGGCAGTCCTGGCGAGGATGACCGCCTCCGTCCCCGACGAGCTGCGGGCCGAGTGCAAGTCCGTCACGGCTCATCAGCTGCGGGCTCTCGGACTCCTGACCACGGGCGGCCTCACCATGCACGAGCTGGCCGGGAAGCTGGGCGTCAGCGGAGCCACGGCGAGTGTCCTGGCCGACCGCCTGGTGGCCCACGGGCTGGCCGAGCGCGACGACGACCCAAGCGACCGCCGGGTCGTGAGGCTGGTGCCGACCGGGTCAGGCGCCTCCCTGGCCGCCCGCCATCGGGAGGGTCAGCGCCGCTCCGTGAAAGCCCTCCTCGAGCGGCTCTCCGACGGGCAGGTCGCGGCCTGGCTCGAGATCATGGAGACCCTGGCCGCCGACGACGAGGCCCGCCCGCCGGCGCCGGCGCCTGCGGAGCTGGCAGGGGCGAGGAGATGACGCTCCTTCGCCGGGGCGCCAGTCCTGCCTCGCACTCGCTGCCCACCAACGCCCCGGACCCTTACAAGGGCAAGTGGTCGACGCTCTCCAACACGACCCTCGGCGTCCTCATGGCCACCATCGACGCCTCTATCGTTCTCATCTCGCTGCCCGACATATTCCGCGGCATACACCTCAACCCTCTGCTCCCAGGCAACACCAGCTACTTCCTCTGGCTCCTCATGGGCTACATGCTGGTGACCGCCGTGCTGGTGGTGAGCTTCGGGCGCCTGGGCGACATATTCGGTCGGGTCCGGATGTACAACCTCGGGTTCGTCATCTTCACGGTGTTCTCGATCATGCTGTCGGTCACCTGGCTCCACGGGCCGGCCGGCGCCCTCTACATGATCGTCATGCGGATCCTCCAGGGCGTGGGCGGCGCCTTCATCATGGCCAACTCGACGGCCATCCTCACCGACGCGTTCCCGCCGGACCAGCGGGGCCTGGCCCTTGGGACCAACACCGTGGCCGGCATCGCCGGCTCGTTCATCGGCCTGGTGCTGGGAGGCATCCTCGGGCCGATCGACTGGCGCCTGGTGTTCCTCATCTCGGTGCCCGTCGGCATCGCCGGCACCGTCTGGGCCTATGTCAACTTGAAGGACAAGGGCATCCGAACCCCGGCCAGGATCGACTGGCTCGGCAACGCCACCTTCGCCGTCGGCCTGGTGGCCGTCCTCGTCGGCATCGTCTACGGGATCGAGCCGTACGGGACCCACACGATGGGCTGGACCAACCCGCTGGTGCTGGCCGCATTGATCGGAGGCGTGGTCGTCCTCGGCCTGTTCGTGTGGATCGAGACCAAGGTCGAGGCCCCGATGTTCCGGATCCCGCTGTTCAGGATACGGGCCTTCGCAGCGGGCAACCTGGCCAGCCTCCTGGCCGCCCTCGGGCGGGGTGGGCTGATGTTCATCCTCATCATCTGGCTCCAAGGCATATGGCTCCCACGGCACGGGTACAGCTTTGCCTCCACGCCGCTCTGGGCCGGCATCTACATGCTCCCGCTCACCTTCGGCTTCCTCCTCGCGGGGCCCGTCGCGGGATACCTGTCGGACCGCTTCGGGGCCAGGCCCTTCGCGACCGGGGGCATGGTGCTCGCTGCCGTCAGCTTCGGGCTCCTCGAGCTGCTGCCGATCAACTTCAGCTACTTCCTCTTCGCCCTCCTGCTGGTGCTCAACGGCCTGGCCATGGGCATCTTCTCCTCCCCCAACCGGGCCGGGATCATGAACAGCCTCCCCCCGGGCCAGCGGGGCCAGGGGGCAGGCATGGTGTCCACGTCGCAGAACGCAGCGATGGTGCTCTCCATCGGGATCTTCTTCACCCTCATCATCGTGGGACTCGCCGCGCACCTCCCCCACGCCCTGTACAGCGGGCTGACCGCGGAGGGCGTGCCCAAGGCCGCCGCCTCCAAGATCGCCCACCTGCCGCCCACGGCGACGGTGTTCGGCGCCTTCCTCGGCTACAACCCGATCAAGAGCCTGCTCGCCCCGACCGGGGTGCTGGCTCATCTGCCGCATGCCAAGGCCGCCTACCTGACCGGCCGGTCGTTCTTCCCCGACCTCATCTCCGGCCCCTTCGGCCGGGGCCTGCACGAGGCCTTCGACTTCGCCATCGGTTGCGTGCTGGTGGCGGCCGCCGCCTCGTGGCTGCGTGGCAAGAAGTTCCACTACGGCGACGGGAACGTGCGGGTAGCGCCAGCCGAAGGGTCGCAGGGGTCGAACGGGGCGGAGGTCTCGGCCAGGGTCGAGGTGCCCGTAGGCGTCCCCTCCTCCACCGGCCCGGTCGCCCCGCCGAGCGGCCTGCCCCGGAGGTGAGGTAGAAGAAGGGCGTGGCACGAGACCGAAGCGGAGGCGTCCGAGCCTCGATCTGGCGCACGTTCATGCGGGTGGGCTTCCTGCGCCGGCTGTACGCCAAGCGGCTGCTCAGGTACATGGCCAAGTCCAGGGCCAAGAAGCGCCCCCTGCCCCCGGAGCTGCGAGAGCTGGACATCGCCATGAGCCGGCTGCCGGAGAAGGACCGCCACGCCGCCCTGGACGAGGCGCTCCAGGGCAAGGGGCCAGAGGCAATGGGCAGGGAGATGCGCCGGGCCGCCGCCCGCCAGCAGCGCCAGAGCGGCCGGGGCGGCCCTCGCCGTCGCCCGGGCGCCATGCGGACCAAGGAGCCGGGACCACAGGGCGGGGGCCGGCCGGGCGCCGGGCCCAGGCCGGGAGGCCGGCCCCGGTAGGGTCAGGCCGGGACGGCGCCCAGCAGGGCCGGGCAGCCCGGTA
>JBOGGR010000192.1:0-3095 GCA_050744025.1 Acidimicrobiales bacterium | reverse complement strand
AGCCGGCCGCCGAGCAGGTGGAGCCGGCCGCCGAGCAGGTGGAGCCGGCCGCCGAGCGGCGGCGCGGGCAGCCGGCAGCGCCCTCGACCCTCCGCCAGCTGGTCCACCCGGTCGCCATCTATGTCGCCTCCCGGGCCGTGGTCCTGGCCGCAGCAGCCGCCGCCGGCGTCCTGCGGCCTCCCCTCCCGCTCAGTCGGGCCCTGCTCCGCTGGGACAGCGGCTGGTACCTGCTCACCGCCATGGACGGGTACCCGTCCCACGTGACCCACCACGCGGGCCACGTGGCGGCCAACACGACAGCCTTCTTCCCTCTGTTCCCGTACTCGATCAGAGCCCTCACGATGGCCACCGGCCTCTCGTTCCAGGTGGCGGGGCTGGTCCTCAGCTCGGTGTTCGGCCTGCTGGCCGGCGTCCTGGTGTGGCTGCTGTGCCGGCACCTGTGGGGCCGCGCCGCCGCCGACCGGGGGTGCGCGGCGTTCTGCTTCTTCCCCGGCACGTTCGTGTTCAGCATGGTCTACTCCGAAGGCCTCATGATCGCCCTGGCCGCCGCCTGCCTGTGGGCCCTCCTCAGCCGGCGCTACCTGGCCGCCGGCATCCTGGCCGCCGTGGCCACGGCCACCCGGCCCAACGCGGTCGCCCTGGTCGTGGCTTGCGCGTGGGTGGCGGCGGTGGCCGTCTGGCGCCGCCGGGAGTGGCGATCGCTCCTGGCGCCGGCCCTGGCGCCGCTCGGCATCCTCGGGTTCCTGGCGTTCCTCTGGTACCACACCGGCGACTGGAAGGTCTGGTTCCAGACCGAGGCGGGCGGCTGGAAGCAGCACGTCTCCTTCACCCTCTGGCCCTACCTGCAATCGGTGGCCCGGCACTTCCCCTTTCCCGACCTCAACGTCGCGGTCGCCGTGGCGGGCCTGCTCTTCCTCGTCGGCGCGGGAGCCGTGCTCCTGGCCTCCCGCGTGCCGGTGGCCCTCGTCCTCTACGCCGCCGTGGTGGTGGCGCTCACCCTCGTCACCCCCCAGCCTCTCTTCCCCCGCTTCCTGCTCACCGCGTTCCCTCTCGTGGTGGGGCTCGGCTACCGCCTGAAGGGCGGCGCCTTCGGGGGCCTGATCGGTCTCTCCGCCGCGGGCCTGGTCCTCCTGGCCATGATCAGCATGTCCACCATCGCGATCACCCCGTAGAGGCACTGAGGTCCCTGCCCGACGCCCACCAGACGGCCACGCCGCCCGTGTACGTGGGGCCGGGACCGAGCACCCGGGTCATGGTGGCGATCAGCTGACGGTCCTCGGGGGTTCGCAGGCCCGGCCCAGGGCCGCCGCCGCTCCCGCCTCCGCTTCTACGAGCCGCGCCCACGGTGGCTCCCGTGGGACCGACGACGACCGTCTCCACGTCCTCGGCCCGGAGCTCGCCGCGCATGGCCGAGACCAGCTGCGGGCTCGGGCGGCGGCGCCTTTCCGTGCTGGATGGGCCCGAGCACGGCGGAGAGCGCCCCTCCCTGCGAGTAGATCCGCGGCCCGGGGCTGAACACCGTCCCGTCGGGCATTCGGAACCGGAAGCCGGACTGGACCTGCCACAGGGCGGGGCGGAACGGGTACGGCAGGACGAGGGCGGTGCTCCCGGCCGGGACCTGCCGCGCCTGGCCGTCCAGGAAGAACGCCGGCGTGGGCACCGGCGTCGTCGCCGGCGGCACGTGGGGGAAGAGCGGGGCCAGGCTGGCGACGGCCAGGCAGGAGGCCGCTGCGCCGATCCTCGTCGGGCGCCCGGCCCGCAGGCGGTCGAGGCCGACAGCCAGCACGAGGGCGGCGGACCGGAAGGCGAACACCACCAGGCGGACCGGGAGGACGCGGGCGAGCATCGGGAGGTAGCGGAGAGCCCGCCACGGAAGGGAGATCCCGGTGGGCCGCCCGCCGACGTACAGCTCCGGGCCCATCGACAGGACCAGTGCGACCAGGCCCACCACGGTGGCGGCCCGGACCACCGGGACCCGCCACAGTCGCACGGCAATCATGACCAGCACCACGAGCAGCGGGAGGCCCAGGTAGCTCGCTCTCTCGACAGGATTGCCGTGGAAGCCGTTGCTGATCGCCGCCGCCCAGTGGGGGGCCAGCTGCTGGAAGGAGGTCGGGACGACCAGGTTCGAGAGGTCGGTCACCCAGATCCCGGGGGCGGCCAGGTCACCCCTGACCCGGAGGGGGCCGCCGAACTGGAGCCACAGGGGCCCGGCGGCGAGGACGGCTGCAACCGCTGCCGCGGCCAGCAGGCCGGCGAGGAAGCCCCGGGCCCGGGCGAGCGACCGGCGGGGGAACAGCACGACCAGGGTGGCCACGACGACGACCCCGAGGATGGCCGTGGTGGCCAGCAGCTCCTCGCCGAGGAGCAGCTGGGCGACGCAGGCCACGCCGAGCCAGATCCCGGCCCGCACGGGGCGGCGCCCCCGAGCCATCTGCGTCAGGCACAGCAGGACGACCGGCGGGAACCAGGCGATGGCCAGCTGCAGGTGGCCCCCGAGGGCCTGGTCGACAACGAAAGGGCTGAAGCCGTAGAGGGCGCCGCCCACCGCCGCCGGCCACTGCCGCCGGACGTGGCTGCGCAGCGCGAAGAAGGCGGCGGTCGCCGAGCCGGCGATGGCCAGGGTCTGGGCGAGGGTGTAGGAAGTGACGGGCCCGAGGCTGAGGGTGGCGGGAGCCAGGAGGGCGGAGAGCAGGGGGGTGGACGTGCTCCACATCAGGTTGGCCCCCCCGGGGGCCATGAGGTAGTTCGTGAGCAAGCCGCTGTGGCCGTGGCCGAGGGCGAACGGGAACCAGGCCAGGAACCACATCACCTGCTCGGGGTTGCCCTCCCCGCCTGCCCACCTCTGCCCGTGGGACAGCCAGGCCGGGGCGAGGAGCGCGCCCGAGAGGACCAGGTAGACGGCGACGACGGCCAGGGTCTGGGCCTGACCCTGAGCCCTCGTGCCCTCGCTCCGGGCCATCCCGGGGTGGCTCGGCGCCAGGACGGCGCCGGTCATCAGACCGGGAGGCGGCGGGCTGCGGCCCTCGGCAGGTGGCGGAACACGGCCATCAGCCACCGGAGGGACGCCGGGGCCCAGACCACCTCCGCTCCCC
>JBOGGR010000191.1:0-2356 GCA_050744025.1 Acidimicrobiales bacterium | reverse complement strand
CCCCCGCCACCGCCCGGCGGCGGGCCCTCGGGCGTGGCGGGCACCTGGGCGGAGGCCGGTCCCTCCGCGGCCGCGTTCACCGCCCTGACCTCGTAGTAGTAGGTGGTCCCGTTGGTGAGCCCGGTGTCGGTGTAGGTGGTCCCCGGGACATCGGTCGAGATCCTCGAGCCCGGGACGCCCGGCTTCGTCGAGCGGTACACGTCGTAGCCGGTGACGGCCGACCCGCCGTCGGAGGCCGGGGCCGTCCAGGCCAGGCCCACCTGGGCGTTGCCGGGAGTGGCGGCGAGGCCGGTCGGGGCCCCGGGGCCGAGGTCGATGCTCCACACGCCGCGTCCGTGCGTCGTGGCGAGCAGGGTGCTCCCCGGCGTCAGGAGCACGTCGAGGACCTGCACGTCGGGCAGGCCGGTCCCCAGCCTGCTCCACGACGTGGCCGGTCCGGCCAGGCTCGACGCGAGGAACACGCCGGCATCGGTGGCGGCGACGAGGCCACCGGGCCCGTATGGGACGACGGAGTTGGTGGGTACCGACGGCGGCAGGTCCCCCGTCACGTCGGTCCACGCCGGGGCCGTGGCGAGCGACGTCCCGACCAGCACGTGGGGGGCCTGCCCGGAGGCGTACTGGGGGAAGGACTGGGCCAGGCTCACGTATGCCGTGTACGGGTCGGACGCGCTGACCGCGATGTGCGTGACGTACTGGCCCCCGGTAGGGCCGGACCCGGCCGCGGCCAGCGTCGTCCACGACGAGCCGCCGTCGGTCGACATCTGCAGCGTGCCGTCGTCCCATCCCGCGTAGAGGACCTGCGGGTCGCCGGGTGCCACGGCCAGGGCCGAGACGTCGACCTGGATGTCCCCGGCGTCGTACGTGGGGAGCCGGGACCAGGTCCCGCCGGCTCCCCCCTGGGTGGACTCGTAGACCTGCTCGGCGCCGAACAGGATCGTCGGGCCGCTGCTCCCGGGCACGAGGGTCATGGGCGCGGTGAAGTTCGAGCTGACGAAGCAGGCCGGCGGGCTGCCCCCGGTGCCGCACGGCTGGAGCAGCGTCGACCAGGTCTTCCAGCGGTCGGTCGTGCCGAGGAGCTCGGAGTCCGACTCGGCGAACTGGACCGTGTCGTTGGGACTGGACGGGTCGATCGCCGAGAAGCCCCCGTCTCCCGAGAGCACGTCCGGCCAGGAGGCCGGCGGGCTGTTGGAGGACGAGTACAGCGCCGTCCCGTTGTCCTGGGCCCCGGCGAGGACGGTCGCGGTCGCGCCGTCGACCGCCTGGGCCGTGCCGGCGTAGAGCTGGGTGATGTCGAGGTTCGTGTTGAGGTTCGTGTAGCCCGAAGCCAGGTCGGACGGGGTCGGGCTGGCGACGGCGGCGGCGTCGAGCTCCCAGGCGCCGCCGTCGCAGCCGATGTAGAGGTTGCCCGAGCCGTCGAAGGCGAGGGCGTGGAAGTCGGGGTGGATCAGGTTGGTGGCCTGGGTCGAGAACCCTCCGCCATCGAGGTTCGACCACATGGCCCCGCCGTCCGTGCTCTCGACGAGCGCGATCCCCCCCGCCACCACGATGCCGGCGTTGGCGGGGTCCACCGCCAGCGTGTTGTCGTACCAGCTCTGGTCGCCGGCGTCCCCGCTCGTCCCGTAGTAGGCGTAGTCGTCCCCGGTGTAGTAGGGCACCCCGGGCAGCTGGCTCCAGGTCCCGCCGCCATCCGTCGACTTGAACATGCCGACGTAGCCGGAGGGGTGGCAGCCCGGCCCGGACGTGCCGCAGGCTCCCACCGCGGCGTACAGCGTGGTCTGCCTGCTGGGCGCCACGGCGATGGCGGTGTTGCCGAAGGCGGCCCCGCTCGGCAGCGGCGAGGACGTGAGCGTGGACCAGGTCGTGCCGCCGTCCGCCGTCTCCTCGATGCCAACGCCCTGCACTGCCACGTAGACCTTGGTGACGGCGACCACGGCGATGGAGCTGACGTTGCCCTGGCCGAAGCCGGTGCCCGCCTCCGCGGCCCAGGTGCTCCCGCCGTCGGTCGACACGTACAGGCCGTTGTCGGTGCCCGCCAGCACCGTGGTGGAGCCGAGGGACGGCGCCCCGGGGAGGAAGGCCAGGCTCGACACGTCGGCACCGGTGAACATCCCTCCCGGGTCGGACAGGGCCCAGCTCGCCCCGCCGTCCGTGGACTCGAGGATGCCGTCGCCGTAGAAGCAGTCCCCGCAGGCGTTGTCCTCCCCGGTGCCGGCAAAGACCACCGACGGGTCGGACGGGTCGACGGCCACCGAGCCCATGGCGATGTCGGGCTCGCCGTCGGTGTGGGTGGCCCAGGACGCTCCGTTGTCGGTCGACGACCACACCCCACCTCCAGCCGTGGCCAGGTAGAGCGACT
>JBOGGR010000190.1:0-15342 GCA_050744025.1 Acidimicrobiales bacterium | reverse complement strand
GGCGGGGCCGGCGCCCCCGGCGGGGCAGGCGCCGGCGGGGCAGGCGCCGGCGGGGCCGGGTCGTCGAGCGTCGACCCCCAGGCGGTGCGCCGGGTCGTTCTGTGCTCGGGGAAGGTGGCCTACGACGCCATGGCCAGGCGGGACGCCCTCCAGGAGGAGGGGTCGGCGCCCACCACTGCCGTCGTGCGGGTCGAGCAGCTCCATCCCTGGCCCGAGGAGCAGGTGGCGGCGGTCCTGGCCCGCTACGAGCGGGCCGACGACGTGATCTGGCTCCAGGAGGAGCCCGAGAACATGGGCCCGTGGTCGTTCGTGCACGGCCGGCTCCACCGGGTCCTGCGCAGCGACTTCCGTCTCAGCCACGTGAGCCGGGCCCAGTCGGGGAGCCCGGCCACTGGCAGCACGGCGGTCCACGCCCTCGAGACCGAGGACCTGCTGGCGAGGGCGCTCGCCCCGGCTCCTGGCTCCTGAGGCCTCCCGGCGGGCGCCCGCCTGCCGCCGGCCCCCGTCCCACGCCGGCCCTCCGCCGGCCCCCCTCAACCCACCACGTCGCGGGCCACGGCCTCCCACAGCTGGGTCGACAGGCTGAGGGACTCGACGTCCACGCGCTCGTCGTCCCCGTGGAACATGGCGGTGTACTGGTCGTAGGACATCCTGGTGCTGAAGAGCCCGAACCCGTACGCCGGCACCCCCATGCGCCGGAAGAAACGGGCATCGGTGGCCCCGACGGTCAGCGACGGCAGCAGGGTGGCGCCAGGGTGGAAGCGGGCAGACGCACGCTCCAGGGCGTCGAGGAGGGGGTTGTCGAGGGGAGAGGCGCTCGGGAGGTCCTCGCTCTCCGCCACGATCTCGACGCCGCCGGCCAGGTCGCCCAGGGCCTCCACGAGCATGGCCCTCACCTCCTCCCCGGTCTGGCCCGGAAGGGTGCGGATGTCGACCTGCAGGTCCACCCGGTCGGGGATGACGTTGGTCTTGGTGCCGCCCCGGGCCACGGTGGGGGCGAAGGTGGTGTGGGTGCAGGCATGGGCGTGGCGGGCCAGGCCCAGGGACGGCAGGCTCTGGCAGGTCTCCCAAACGCGGGCCGGGTCGAGCAGCGCGGCGGTGACCTCCGGCCCGAGCTCGAGCCCGGTCACGTAGCGGCGCCACACGTCGTGGATGGACGCCGGGGGACGGAGCCGGGCGAGGCGGAGCACGACCTCGGCCGCCTTCACCAGGGCGTTGTCCGTGCGTAGCGGCTGCGACGCGTGCCCGGGGGTGCCGCGGACGGTGAGGTGGCACCAGTATGTGCCCTTCTCGGCCACGCTCACCGGAAGCCTGGTGCCGCTGGCCGTGCGGATCGGCGTGCCCCCGGACTCGGTGACCACGTAGTCGGCCCTCACCGCGTCGGGCTCGTGCCCGGTGAGCCAGGCCGCCCCGTGCGTCCCGAGGGCCTCCTCGTCGGCCACCGCCAGATAGACGAGCCCGCCGTCGGGGGCGAACCCTGACCGGGCCAGGCGGCGCACGGCCACGGCCATGGACGCGGTGAGGTTCAGCATGTCGACCGCCCCGCGGCCCCACACCTCGCCGTCCACCAGCTCGCCGCCGAAGGGGTCCCGCTGCCAACCGTCCGGGTTGGCCGGCACGACGTCGGTGTGCCCCATGAGCAGGACGGTGGGCCGCTCCGAGCCGGGGCGGCCCTCTATGCGAGCCACGAGCGATACCCGTCCCGGGCTCGGCTCGAACGTCTCGAGGTCGAGGCCCGGGCCTTCCAGGTAGTCGCGGAGCAGGTCCACGCTCCGTGCCTCCTGGCCCGACTCCGCGGTCCCGTCGTTGACGCAGGCGTTGCGGATGAGGGACTGGAGCAGGTCGGTGACCTCGGCCTCGGGGCTGTCGCTGTCGGTCATGGCAGGCATGGTAGGGCAGGGCCGCCCCGGCCCCCCCCCGGCGCCCCGCCCGGGGGCCCCCGGCGGCGGGGATTCACCTGAGCCGGCCTCGCGGGTGGTTGACTACGAGGGACATGACCAGCCGCCACGTCGTCGTCGACGGTTCCAACATCGCCACCGAGAGCCGGTCCATGCCGAGCCTCTCCCAGCTGGACCTGGCAGTCCGCCAGTTCCAGGAGGAGCACCCCGACACCGAGATCACCGTCGTGGTGGACGCCACCTTCGGCCACCGCATCGACGAGTCCGAGCGCGCCCCGTTCGAGGAGGCCGAGGCCCACGGCGAGGTCGTCTCCCCCCCGGCCGGGGCCATCGGGCGGGGCGACGCCTTCCTCCTTCTGATAGCGGAACGGACCGGCGCCATCGTGTTGTCCAACGACTCGTTCCAGGAGTTCCACGGCGAGCACGAGTGGCTGTTCGACAAGGGCCGGCTCATCGGCGGCAAGCCGGTGCCCGGGGTGGGGTGGATCTTCACCCCACGCACGCCGGTGCGTGGCCCCAAGAGCCGGGAGGCCACGAAGGAGGCCCGCCGCCACCGGGTGCGGGTCGGGTCCAAGGAGGCCTCCCAGCCCATGCCCGTGCCGAAGGTGCCGCCCCCGGCCACAGCACGGGCCCGCAAGGTGGCCGCCTCGATCGACGGCTCGCGCCAGCCCGGCACTCGGGCGGCCGCCCGGACCGACGTCAAGGTGCGCAAGGCCATCGCCGCGGCCACCAAGGAGGTCGAGGCCCCCGACTCCTCCTCGGCCCAGCGCCGGCGCCGCCGCCGGGGCGCCGGGCCGCCGCCCCAGGCCGTCAACGAGCCCTTGGCGTTCATCACCTTCGTCGCCGAGCACCCCCTCGGCAGCGAGATGGTTGGGGAGGTGGAGAGCTTCACCTCCCACGGCGCCTTCGTGGCCGTCGACGGCGCCCGTGCATATGTCCCCCTGTCCGGCCTCGGGGACCCGGCCCCGACCCGGGCCCGGTCCGTGCTCAACCGGGGCGAGCGGCGGACGTTCGTGCTCCAGGCCCTCGATCCCCAACGCCGGGGGCTGGAGCTGGCGCTGCCCGAGTTCGTGAACGTGGCCGGCTCGCCCAGCGAGGAGACCGTGGAGGCGGAGATCGCCGGCTCCGGGGGCGTCCCCAGGCGAAGGGGCGGTCCCGCCGAGCCGGCGAAGTCCGCCAAGGCGGGGGCCAAGGCGGGGGCCGGTGCCGAGAAGGTCCCGGAGCCCCACGAGCCTCTGCCTTCGTCCCGCCGTTCTAGGAAACGGGCCGGTCCCGCCCCCGCCGAGGTGCCCACTCCCGCCCCGCTTGCCGCCGCCGACGCCGGCGCACCGGCCAAGCCCCGGAGGTCGCGGAAGAAGTCGGCAGACCAGGCGCCGGCGCCGGCCGACGCGAGCCCCGCGCCGGCGCCGGCCGAGTCGCCCGCGCCCACCCCGGCGAAGCGGTCCCGGAAGAGGGCCGCCTCCTCCCCGGAGAAGGCCGCTCCCGTTCCGGCCAAGGCGACCCGCAAGAAGGCTGCCTCCTCCCCAGAGGCTCAGGCGACCCGCAAGACGGCGGCCGCATCCGCCCCGGCCAGGGCGAACCGCAAGAAGGCTGCCTCCGTCCCGCAGAAGGCGGCCACGTCCCGAGAGACCCGGGCGACCGGCGAGAGGGCGGCAACCCCCGCCCCGGCGAAGGCGACCCGCAAGCGGGCTGCCAGGGCCCCGGAGGAGGCGGCCGCACCCGCCCCGGCCAAGGCGACCCGCAAGCGGCCGGCCACTCCCGCCCCGGAGGAGCGGGCCCGCAAGCAGGCGACGCCAGCCCGGTAGTGTCGCCCTGGTGCGGCCCGAGGACCTGCTGCCCCATCGGCCTCCGTTCCTGCTGGTCGACGCGATCGGGGAGGTCGAGCCCGGGGTGTCGGCGACCGGGCGGTGGCACCTCTCCGGCGACGAGCCGTTCTTCGCCGGCCACTTCCCGGGCGCCCCGACCCTCCCCGGCGTGCTCATGGTCGAGGCTCTGGCCCAGGTCGGCGCGGCCGCCGTCCTGGCGGACGAGCGCTTCACCGGCCTCCTGCCCCTCTTCGGCGGCATCGACCGGGCCCGGTTCCGGCGTCAGGTCGCGCCCGGCGAGACGTTGGACCTCGAGGTGACGCTGGGCCGGCTCGGGGCGCGGGCCGGCCGGGGCCACGGTCGGGCGACGGTCGGGGGCCAGCTGGCCTGCGAGGCCGACCTGCTCTTCGTCGTGGTGAGCCGCTGATGCGCATCGCCACGTGGAACGTCAACTCCTTGAAGGCCCGCCTCACCCGCGTGGAGGAGTGGCTCCGCTACGCACGGCCCGACGTCCTCTGCCTCCAGGAGACGAAGCTGGCCGACGGGGCCTTTCCCGCCCTGGCCTTCTCCGCCCTCGGCTACGAGTCGGCCCATCACGGGAACGGCCGCTGGAACGGGGTGGCCGTCCTCAGCCGGGTCGGGCTGGAGGACGTGACTGCCGCCTTCTCGGGGCAGGACCCGGACCAGGTGGCCGAGGCCCGGATCGTGAGCGCCAGCTGCGGGGGAGTACGGGTCGCCAGCGTGTACGTCCCAAACGGGCGGAGCGTGGGCAGCGAGCACTACGAGGCCAAGCTGGCGTGGCTGAGCGAGCTCCACCGGCACCTGGAGGCGACGTGTCACCCCGCGGGAGCACTGGCCGTCTGCGGGGACTTCAACATCGCCCCGGACGACCGTGACGTGTGGGACCCGGCTCGCTTCGAGGGGGCCACCCACGTGAGCGGGCCGGAGCGGGCGGCCCTCGCCCGCCTCGAGGAGTGGGGGCTGGTGGACGCGTTCCGGGCCCGCCACGAGGAGGGGGGCCTGTTCTCGTGGTGGGACTACCGGGCCGGGGACTTCCACGAGCACCGGGGGATGCGCATAGACCTGGTGCTCCTGACCCGGGCACTGGCCGATCGGGTCACCTTCGCCCTGATCGACCGCTTCGCCCGGAAGGGCCGTCAGCCCTCCGACCACGCCCCGGTGCTGGTGGACGTGGAGGACGGCGGCTGGTGAAGGGCAGCTGGTGACGGGAGCGGCTGGTGGCGAGAGCGGCCCTGCGGAACTCCGGACGTCCTCGTCAGCGTGGAGCGACGCGGAGACCGGCCGAGAGCGCCCCCTCCCGAAGTCCCCGGTCCCATACGGCTACGACGAGATCGGGCAGCCCGATGGCGAGGGCGCTGGCCAGATGGACGGCGTCGGCGCCACCGAGCGCGTGCGTGCCCGCCAGTTGGCCAGCGTGGTGCTCGACCGCGGCAGTGAGCTCGACGGGCTGGGTCGCGGACCAGAATGTCTCCCAGTCCTCTCGGGCGGTCTGGAAGGAGCGGGCACCGATCCGGTGGTTGCGAGCGGCGGCGGCGAGGGCGGCCCGAACCTCGGGATACGCGAGGCGGCTCGACACCGCGGCATCACACCCGTCCCACAGAGCGGCGGCAAGGTCGCTGCCGTCTTCGTCCACGACGAGTCTCACCAGCGCGCCGGAGTCGAAGTAGACGAGCGCCACCCGAGGTCAGCGGCGCTGCTCGCAGATCAGGTCGGCCACGGACCCCTTCGCCGGAGCTCGGGGACGCCCGGCGGCTCTCGGCCGTGGGGCCCGGCCGGCTCGGCCGATGACCCCCTCGGCGACGAGTCGTTCGAGGACGGGAGCGGCATCCACGCCGACGAGGCGGGCGACAGGCACTCCACGATCGGTGACGAGGACTTCCTCACCGGCCCGGGCACGGTCGACCCATTCGCTCAGGTGGGCTCTCAGGGTGCTCATGGCGACGTCCATGTCGACAGTGTACATCTCGAGCACATCCATTTGTACGCAGCGTGAGGTCACGACCGCCCGTCGAGCGGCAGCCACGGGTACGGCCGGCACTGGAGGCAGCTGCGGGCGACACCTTCCTCCCAGTTGGTCGCGAGGCCCGGGGCGCGTTCGAGGGGTCGTCAGCGTCGCTCATGCCACGTCGGGGTTGAGCAGGAAGAAGCCGGCGACCTGCCCTGCTGGGCTGAACGCGATCCGCCCCTTCATCTCGCCACGGGCGAAGGTCATCGGGACGTCGACGACCGCATAGCCTCCCGTGGCCCGCACGCCAGGCTCGCCGAGCTCCACGAACTCCCCGACCATCCCGACGACCTGGTCCCAACCGGCGGCCAGCACCTCCACGGATGCACCGGCGAGCATGCGGTCGTCGAAGTCGGCTCGCACCGCGTCCCAGCGTCCTGCGACGGCATCGTCGAGGATGCTCACCGCTCGCTCCTCGGCGTCCGGCATCTCGGTCATTGCCTGGGACCTCCTCCTGTCGTCGCCCGCCTCCCCCGCCCCGAATCGTTGGAACGCCGCCTGGCGGGTGACGTGCAGCACGTCGCCGATCTCCTGCCAGGTGTGGCCCGAAGAGCGCGCCTCGTCGACCAGAGCGTGCAGCACGTCGTCGACGATCACTCCGAGGCTGCGCGTCGCCGCCACCGCCGCCAGCACGGGGTAGCCCTCACCTGCCCGCTCGGCGTCCGCTAGCACCGAGCCCACCGTCTCGGCCGTGCTCTGGAGCATCAGGGCCATCACCTTGCGCTCGGCTGCGCTGGCCAAGAGGATGCTCTCCCTCGAGTGGGGCTCTCACCTGTAAATGCTACCTTGACGAAACCCTGGTCGTCAAGGATACTTCGACCCGGGGCACGCGAGCCTTCAGACGGAGTGAGGAGGTGGTGGGCATGGCCGAGGTGACCATCGAGGGCGGGGAGCTGCGCGTCGAGCTGACGGGCGTCGACAAGCTGGCGGCCCTGCGCGGCCATCTGGAGGTGCCCATTGCCCACGTGCGGGGCGTGCGTGCCGATCCCGAGATCGGGCGGGGCGTCCTCCATGGGATCAAGGCGCCGGGTACGAACATCCCGGGCGTCCTCACCGCCGGCACCTTCTATTCGGAGGGCGAACGATGGTTCTGGGACGTGCACGACCCGGCGAAGGTCGTTGTCATCGATCTCGCCGAAGAGCACTTCGACCATCTGGTGCTCGGAGTCGGCGACCCCGACGCCGTGGTCCGCATGATCCAGGGGGCGCTCGCCGGCTGATGCCGGAGGGCCGGCGATTGCCGGTCCCACGAACACGATCCCTACTCCGACCAGGAAGAGCACGGGGAACCCGACCACCGACACGACCACGCCAGCCAGCAGCGCCGAGACAGGGTAGGGCCCGTAGTTGGCCAGGAGCATGGCGGCCATGAGGCTGGTGAGGTTGGTGTGGCTGATGGACGATTCCGCGGTATCGCCCTCGCGGGCAGAGGACCCGTCCCAGGCTCTTGTTGGTCCAGGGCCTCAGGTCAAGAGTCGTTCCGGCCCTGCCCCCGCGCCCCGTCGTGCCTCCGACCGTTCCCGTCGTGCCCCTGGCCGCTCCCGTCGCCGCCTTGGCCCCGCGCCGAGCTCCCGGGACTGTGGGAGGCGTCGGAGCGGCCAGGGACGGCGGGCTCGAAGGACAGTCCCGGGGTGGCGTCCCCGCGGCCCGGGTGGGCGCCGGGGTGCCGGTCCTGGCTCGGGCTCCGGCCGGCCACGTGGCCGTGGCCATCGTCCCGGCCATGGTCGCCCGGAGAGCCGGACCGCCCCCGATGGTCGGGCATGCGCTGGTCCAGGGCGAGGGCGAACGACCTGGAGGTCATGGCCTCGGTCGGCGAGCTGGTGGTGGAGCGGGGCGCGAGCCCACTGCCGCCGATCCGGTCCGGCGGGCCGGTCGAGCTGGGCTTGGTCCTCCCTGAGGAGGTCGTCGGAGGAGCGAGGAACGTGGTCGGAGGGAGCGTGGTCGGAGGGGGAGGCAGCGTGGTCGGAGGCGGAGGGGGCGTGGTCGGAGGGGGTGCCGGGGCGGCGGAGACGATGGTCCCCGGGCTGGGGTGGCTCGGGGCGGGCGACTTGCCGGGCGAGCTCGGATGGCGGCCCGCCGACGGGGCGCGGCCGCCGGTCGTGGACGGGTGATGGGCGGCTGCGGTCGTCGAGGTGGTGGTGGTCGTGGTGGTGGTGGTCGTGGTTGTGGTCGTGGTGGTGGTGGTGGTCGGCGGCGGTGCAGGGCGGGACTGGATGGCTACCGTCAGGACCTGGGTGGCCGACTCACCGAGGCTCTTGTTCCGGGCCGCCCGGGACGTCGCATGCGACGAGGGGTGCGTGGGGGTGCGGACCGAGGAGCGGTGGGGGGCCGGCGACGCGCCCGACCGGTGGCCCGAGGACGACGGCGGAGGGGCCGGCACCCGGATGGGGGTGGCGGGGGCTCCGGTCAAGCCGGGCAGGTGGAAGAGGCCGCCCAGCTGGGGGAGACCGCCAGGGTCAGCCGTCGCCGCGGCCAGGGCCACGATGGCCAGCCCGACAGCACCCACCGCGACCCTGGTCCACATCCTCCTACCGGGCAGACGGGTCACTCCCCACCATCGGCACGAACCCTGCCGAGCTTGAGGGGGAACTCGGCGTTCAGCCGATCCCGGCGCCCGTCAGGCCAGCTGGACCCGGAGCTTGGCCAGACCGGTCCCGAGCGCCTGGCGGATCTCCTGGCGATCCCGGCCCGTGTCGGCCTGGAGCTCCTTCATGGAGCGTACCGGCGCGCCGCCGATGCCGAAGCGCCCGGCGACGACGAGGCGCTCCAGCGGGTCGAGGCCGTCCAAGGCGTGACCGGACAGGCAGTGGAGGACCAGGGCGTCCTCGTCCACGTCGGCCTCGGCGTCGGCCACCTCCCCGCTGTCGTCCGGGTAGGGCCAACCGTCCTCCGAGGGCCAGATGAACGTGCTCATGCTCCGTTGTCGCGCCTTTGGCCCCGGCCAGTCAACCGCCCTCCCTCCGGACCTTCTCTTCTCACATCTTCATCAAATCATAATCCGGGTCCCAGCCGGCTCCCAGGGTCGGTCCCTACGGTGGCGCCGTCCGGAGGCGAGGAGGGAGGCGGCGAGTGCCGGGTGAGCGGTGGAGCAGGCGGCAGTTCCTCTCGGCGGGGATGAAGGCGGGCGGCGGGCTGGCCGTGCTCGGGGCGTCCGGCTATGCCGGCTACCGCTGGCCCCGCGGGAACGCGGCTCGGCCGAGCCCGGCCCCCTCCTCGCCATCCCCCTCGCCCGCGTCGACGCAGCCTGTCTCGGACACCGACGCCGTGCGGCACTTCGTCTCCCGTCCCGACCTGCGCCCGCCGCGGGTGACCGTGTCCCGCCGGCCAGGGGCCTTCCGGCCCGGCCTCGGCGCCCCCCGGTACGTCTTCGTCTCGCCCAAGGGCTACCAGGCCAGCGGCCCGGGCCAGCAGGGACTGATGGCCGTGGACACCCAAGGGCGCCTGGTGTGGTTCCTGCCGAGGCCCGGAACGTCGAGCTCGCCGTTCGACCTGCAGGTCCAGGCGTATCGGGGGAAGCCGGTGCTCACCTGGTGGCAGGGCAGCGTGGTCAGCGGCCACGGTCAGGGGACCTGCTACGTCGTCGACTCCTCCTACCACCAGGTCGCCGAGGTCCGGGCCGGCAACGGGCTCCAGGCGGACCTCCACGAGCTCTGCCTGACGCCGGAGGGGACCGCCCTCGTCACCGCCTACCGGACCGCCGCCGCCGACCTGTCGGATCTCGGTGGGCCCCGGCAGGGCCAGGTCCTGGCCGGCCAGGCCCAGGAGATAGACGTGGCCACCGGCAAGCTGCTCTTCGCCTGGGACAGCCTGGACCACGTCCCCGTGACCGAGACCTACGCCAGCCTGGCCGGTGGCAAGCAGCAGACCCCTTTCGACTACTTCCACATCAACTCGGTGTCCCTCGCCCCCGACGGGGACCTGCTCATCTCGGCGCGCAACACCTGGACCGTCTACAAGGTCTCCCGCGACAGTGGGAGGATCGTGTGGCGGCTCAACGGGAGGCGGTCCGACTTCACGATGGGAAAGGGGACCCGCTTCTACTGGCAGCACCACGTCAGGTCCCGTCCAGGGGGACAGCTGAGCATCTTCGACGACGGGTCGTCGCCGCCCGAGGAGGCCCAGTCGAGGGGGATCCTGCTCGGCCTCGACACGAGGGGCAGGACGGCGAAGCTGATCCGCCAGTACACCCACCCCGCCCGCCTGCTCGCTGCCAACCAGGGGAGCATGCAGGTCCTGGACGGCGGCAGGGTGTTCATCGGCTGGGGGGACGAGCCCTACTTCTCGGAGTTCACTGCCGACGGCACCCTCGTCCTCGACGGGCGCTTCCCCGCCGACGACCAGTCCTACCGTGCCTTCACCTACGACTGGGCGGGGCATCCTGACGACGACCCGGCGCTTGCTGCCGAGCCCGACACGACCGGGGGGACCACCGTGTACGCGAGCTGGAACGGGGCGACCGATGTGGAAACCTGGCAGGTGCTCGCTGGCACGAGCGCCTCGTCCCTCGTCCCGGTGGCGAGCGCCCGCCGGGCCGACTTCGAGACCGTGGTCTCGGTGGACAGCACCGGCCCGTACTTCGCCGTGGCGGCCCTGGACCGCGACGGCAGGCAGCTCGGCCGGTCGAGGCCGGTCCGGCGGGCGTGAGAGGCGGGCGGGAGCGGGTGGCCTGGGCCCGCGACCTGGGTCTCGATGCCGGCGCGGCAGTGCCGGGGATCAGTCGCCGGAGCCTCCTGCGCGGCCTCGGGGGGCTGGCTGGGGGGGGACTCGTGACGGCCCTCACCGGCTGCTCCTCGCCCGCGCAGGTCCGGCACGCCGGCCAGGGCGCCGGCCGGCCCGTCGCCCTGCCGGCGCAGGGCTCCACCGGCCGGGGCCAGAGCCCGACGTACCGGTCGGCCCCCCGCCTGCGCCCACCGCTCGTGGTGGTGGACGTCCGCCGGCCCGGCACCGCTCCCGGCGTCGTCCTCACCGACTGCCATGGCGGGACCGGTCAGCAGGGCCCGATGATCATCGGGGACGACGGCGACCTGGTGTGGTTCGAGCCACTGTCGGACCACGGCACGCCCAGCCTGCGCGCCTTCAACCTCCGGGTCCAGCGCTACCGGGGCCACCCGGTGCTGTGCTGGTTCGAGGGCGCCGTGGTCGACGGCCACGGTCGGGGCCACTACGTGCTCGCCGACGCCGGCTATCGCCAGGTCGCCATGGTGGAGGCGGCCAACGGCCTCCAGGGCGACCTCCACGAGCTCTTCCTCACCGACCGGGGCACGGCGGTGTTCACGGCCTATGGCACCGCCAGCGCCGACCTCTCGGCCGCCGGTGGCGCCAGCGACGGCACCTACTTCTACGGCGAGGTCCAGGAGGTGGACGTGGCCACGGGGAGGCTGGTCTTCTCGTGGCGCAGCGACCACCACGTCGGCTTCGACGAGTCCTACGCCCCGGCCCCCCGTGACGGGCGCACGCCGTGGGACTACTTCCACATCAACTCCATCAACGTGGACCCGAGCGACGGCAACCTCATCGTCTCGGCGCGCAACTGCTCTGCCTTCTACAAGGTGGACCACAGCGGCGGCGGGCTGATGTGGCGCCTCGGTGGCAAGCGCAGCGACTTCGCGATGGGGCCGGGCACGGGCTTCGCCTACCAGCACGACGTCACCCCTCACGCCGGCGGGACCTTCACGATCTTCGACAACGAGGGCTCGCCATGGGTCTCGCCCCCCTCCAGGGGCCTGGTGCTGCTGGTGGACGAGGACCGCCGCCGAGCGACGCTCCGGCGCCAGTACCACCACTTCCCCCCGGTCGAGTCCGCTGCCCTGGGCAGCGTGCAGGACCTGCCCGACGGCCACGTCTTCATCGGCTGGGGGACCTCCACCTACTTCACCGAGTACGACGCCTCTGGCCAGGTCGTCTACGACGGCCGCCTCGGGGGGGCGGGCCTCCTGTCCTATCGGGCCTTCAGGCAGCCCTGGGAGGGTCGGCCCCGCGACGCCCCGGCGGTAGCCGTGGAGCGCTCGGCGAAGGCGGCGCTCGTGTACGTGAGCTGGAACGGCGCCACCCAGGTGTCCGGCTGGCGGGTGCTGGGGGGGAGGTCGGCTGCCACCCTCGCCTCTCTCGGCACGGCTCCCAGGGTGGGCTTCGAGACCCGGATAGCCGTGCCTTCGGCGCCGAGCCGCCTGGCCGTGGACGCGCTGGACGCGTCGGGCAGGGTGCTCGGTCGGTCGGCGGTCCACCGGGCCTGACGCTGTCGAGGTGTGCCGGTCAGCGTGGTTCTCGGGTGCACGGGCAGGATCAGCGGCGCCCTGGGGCTCTGGCCGAAGTCGAAGTCCGAGACCAGGTTGCCGAGGATCTTGACGTCCTCACGCACGGTGGGGCGGGGGTCGGGCCGGCCGTCCGTACGGGGGTCGAGTCGCTGGCCGTGGAGGAAGTCGTCCTCGATGAACTTGTCGTAGGCGTCGAAGGAGAGCGTCTGGTGGTCGACGTAGCCGCGCTTCGCGTACGGGCTGATGACGATGCCGGGCACCCGCAGGCCGTACCCGTTCTCGTCCACCCGGGGCGGCACCACGTGGTCGTAGAAGCCACCCCAGTCGTCCCATGCCAGGAAGATCGCCGTGGAGCCCCAGTCGAGGCTGCGCATGACGGCATCGACCAGGCTGGTGACGTAGGACTGGCCGAAGCTGACCGGGGCCGGCGGGTGCTCGCTGACCGCCCCCGACGGCACCACCCAGGAGACCGCCGGCAGCGTGCCGCTCCTGGCGGCGTCGTAGAAGTGGGCCACTGACTGGATGTTCCCGAGCTGGCCGTCGTTGCGCACGGTGTCGAAGTACGGGAGCGGGTTCCAGATGCCCGGGGTCCTCGCGCTCTGGCGGACCGGGGCACAGCTGAGCACCGAGTCGTTCTCGCAGTCGGGCTCGGTGCCGCTCACCACGTAGTAGCGCCAGGACACGTGGTCCTCGTGCAGCAGGTAGGTGAGGTCGGTCCAGGCGTAGATGGGGGCGGGCCGCGGCCGCCGCCGCCGTGCCGCCCGGTGGGTCAGGTTCCCGAAGTCGGGCGGCAATCCCGGGCTCTGGAGCGCGTTGACGCAGCTGCCCGGGTTGTCGTGCTGGGTGCAGCGGGCCGACCACTCCGACACCTCGAAGAGATGGGCGGGCAGGCTCCAGGAGGCGTTGGGCTCGAACATGTGGTCCTGGAGCACGAAGTCCCTGGCGTAGGCCCAGTAGTTGGGGATGTCGGACCGGGTGTGGTAGCCCATCACGTCGGGAGTGGCCGAGCTCGTGCAGGCCGGGTTGGTGACGTCACGGCACCCCTTCCTGGCCGCCAGGTCCTCCGCGACGAAGCCGTCCATCCTGCCCCCGTCGATGTCCGCGGTGGCGTTGGCTGCGCCGTGGGGGCCGCCGCCGTTCACGTCGGCGTGGTCGGGGTAGGGCCGCACGCACGTGTGCGTCTCGCGATCGGGGATGCACACCGTCGGCGTGCCGTTGCGCATGGGGATCCCGTCGGCTCCGGGGAACGCGCCGAAGTAGGAGTCGAAGGACCGGTTCTCCTGCATGATGACGATGACGTGACGGATCTCGTGGATACCGGCCGGGGCCGGGCTCCCGGGAGCGGCCGCGCCCCGCTCCACGGTGGTGGTGGAGGTGGTGGCCCTCCGGGCAGGGCTTGGCGACGGGGTGCAGGCCGCGGCCGTCAGGGCCAGGGCCCCGACCACCACGAGAGGGATCGCCACACGCCGTACGGAGCGGGTTCGTGGCACGCGTGCACCTCCGGGCGGGCGAGTCGCCCGACCGTACCCCCGGAGGGTCTCGGGGAGCGGGCACGGCGGCCGTCGCCAGGCCAAGGCCCCGGCGCCGGCTCCGCGTCACGCAGAGGCGCGGTGGCGGCCCAGGACGTCGAGTAGGGCGGGACCGTACCGGGCGGCCTTCACCGGCCCGAGCCCCGGGAGGGCCACCAGCTCCTCGGCGGACGCCGGGGCGGCAGCGGCCACAGCGGCCAGCGTGGCGTCGTGGAGGATCACGTAGGCGGGGACGCCAGAGGCCCGGGCGGCGGCCGACCGCCACGACCGGAGCGCCTCGATCAGCTCGGGGTCGGCTCCCCGGGCCAGGGCCAGGGCCGGTCCTCCGGCGACCCGGGAGCTCGTGCGGATGTCAGGGCGCCCGGACCGGGAGCCGGCCAGGGCCGTCCCGGCGGAGCTCGCCGCCCCGGCAGCCCGGGCGAGGAGGGCCGCGACGTCTGCACCGCTCTCCCCCCGGGCCAGTGAGGCGCAGACCTCCTCGATCGCCTCCAGGTAGGGTGACCGGTCCCGGCGCAGAGTCCGGGTCCCGAAGGTCCGCCGTTCCGCCCACGAGCAGTGGAGCTCGACCTCGGCCCGGGTGATGGCGACGTACAGGAGCCGCCGCTCCTCGGCTTCGGCCGCCGGGGTGCTGGCCGACCCGATGGGGACGAGTCCCTGTTCCAGCCCGGCCAGGAACACCACCGGCCACTCCAGCCCCTTGGCCCGATGGAAGGTGGCCAGCTCCACGGCGTCACGGGCCTCGCCGGCCCGCTCCGGTCCCAGGGTGGCGGCCAGCCAGGCGGTGAACCCGTCGACGGTCGCCCCCTGGTCGAGGGCGGCGTGCTCGGCGGCCAGGCGGACGAGGCTGCGGAGGGCGTCCTGGCGGTCCTCGCCCTCCTCCCCGACGGCGCCCCGCTCCCCGCCGCGGGCCTCCTCCCCGAGGGCCTCCTCCAGGTCGGCCACCGCCGACCTCATGGGGCGGCCAGGGCGCCGGCGGAGCCAGGCCAGGGTCTCCTGAACGAAGGGGCGGCGGAGGAACCCCCCGTCCCCGCCCACCCGGTAGGGGATGCGGGCGGCCCCCAGGGCCTCCTCGAGCAGGACCAGCTGGGCGTTGGTCCTGGTGAGCACGGCCAGGTGGGACCAGGCCCTCCCCGGGGCGTGGGCGCGGCGCAGGTCCCGGGCGATGCCCACGGCCTCGGCCCGGTCCGACTCGTAGGCCGAGACGGTGGGCACGGGGCCGTCCGGCCGGTGCGAGTGGAGTGACCCGGCCACGACGGCGCCGGCCACGGCCAGGACCTGGGGGGAGGACCGCCAGTTGTCCTCCAGGTGCACCACCACCGCCTCCGGGTAGCGGCGCGGGAGGCGGGTGAGGGCGGAGGGATCGGCCCCGTTCCAGCCGTAGATCGCCTGGCGAGGATCGCCTACCACGCACAGGTCGCTGCGGTCGCCCAGCCAGGCGCCGAGCAGCCGGTCCTGGGCGGGGTTGACATCCTGGTACTCGTCCACGAACAGGTGCCGGAACCGCCAGCGCTGGCCGGCCGCGAAGGCCGGGTCGGTCTCGATGGCTTCGGCGCACGCCACCAGGAGGTCGTCGAAGTCGACCAGTCCCCGCCTCGCCTTCTCGTCGCGATAGGCGCCGTACAGGGCCGCCACCTCCGACGCCGGGAGGGGCGGCCGCCTCCCGGCCTCGGCCGCCGCGGCGGCGTAGCCGGACGGCGGCAGGAGGCGGGCCTGCGCCCACTCGATCTCGGCGGCGAGGTCCCCGAGCAGCCTGGCCCGCTGTCCCGACCGAGGCTCCCCAAGGCGCCCCCCGGCGGCCCCCTCCCGACCGCCACCGGCCCTCTCCCGACC
>JBOGGR010000189.1:0-5902 GCA_050744025.1 Acidimicrobiales bacterium | reverse complement strand
CCCCAGCCGGCCGCCCCAGCCGGCCGCCCCAGCCGGCCCCCGCCGCCCGTCCCAGCCCGCGGGCACGGCTCCCCCCGGCCGAGCCCGGCCCTGGGTCAGGTGAGGACCGGGTGAGGATCGCCATCGTCACTGAGGTCTGGCGCCCCTCCATCAACGGGGTCGTCACCAGGCTGGCGGCCACCGTCAGGGAGTTGCGCCGGCTCGACCACGACGTGCTGATCGTCGCTCCCCGGGGTGGGGAGGAGGACTTCGAGGGAGCCCGGGTCCGGGACGTGCCCACCTTCAGCGTCCCGTTCATCTACGGGGGCAAGCCCTGGGGTTGGCCGTCGTTGCGGGTGGACCGCTACCTCGCCGAGTTCCGTCCCGACGTCGTGCACGTGGTGAACCCGATCTTCCTCGGCGCCGCGGGGGTGGCCGCTGCCTGGCGGCAGCGCCTCCCGCTGGTGGCCTCGTACCACACCGACGTCCCCCGCTACGCCAGCTACTACCACCTGGGGTGGGCGAGCCGACAGATCTGGTGGACGGTGCGAACCCTCCACAATCGGGCCCAGGTCAACCTGGCCACGTCGGCCACGTCCCTGGACGTGCTCAGGGCCCACGGCATCCGTGCTCCCCGGCTGTGGGGCAGGGGGGTGGACGCCGAGCTCTTCCACCCCCGGCGGCGCCCCGGCTTCCGGGCTCAGATCACCCGGGACCCCGCGTCGGTAGTGGCCCTGTACGTGGGCCGGCTCGGGCCGGAGAAGGGCCTCCACCGGTTGCTGCCCCTGGCCCGGTCCGCCGGCGTCCATCTGGTGCTGGTGGGGGAGGGCCCCGAGGAGGGCCGCCTGCGAGCACTGCTCGGCGGCCCGGCGGTGACCTTCACTGGCCCCTTGAGTGGGGACGACCTCGCCGCCGCATACGCTGCGGCCGATGTCTTCGTGTTCCCCTCGACGACCGAGACGCTCGGCCTTGTCATCCTCGAGGCCATGGCGGCCGGCGTCCCCGTGGTGGCGGCCGAGACGCCGGCCAGCCGGGAGCTGCTGAGCACGTGCCCAGCCACTCGCCTGTTCCCGGCCGAGTGCCCCGAGCTCGTCCCCAAGCTCGTCGAGGAGCTGCTGCTCGACCCGACGGGCCGAGCCGGACGGGCCGAGGCCCTGCGGGCCCGGATCATCCCGTACACGTGGCTGTCAGCCACCGAGGAGCTCCTGGGCCACTACCGGGCCGGGATGGCCGCCGCCCGTCGGCGGGGGTAAAGGCGCCCCTCCTGGGGCAGGTGGGGCGCTACGCGGTCGTCGGGGTGTCCAACTCCGTGGTCGACTTCGCCGTCTTCAACGTGATCCTCCTGATCTCCCCGACCCGCAGCCCCGGCCGGCTCGTCATGTACAACACCGTCGCCGTCCTCTGCGCGATCGCCAACAGCTACCGGTGGAACCGGCGATGGACGTTCCGGGTCCAGCACGCACTCCAGGGCTGGCGCTTGCACCGGGAGCGGCTCCTCTACGGGCTGCAGGCAGTCCTCAACATCGTCGTCAACAACGCCGTGCTGCTGGCGGTCACCATCATCTTCAATCGCAACCACGTGCTGCCGGCCTACGCCGCCAACAACCTGGCCAAGCTGCTGGGGGTCCTGATGGCGTCCACCGCCAGCTTCGTCGCCATGAGATGGGTCGTCTTCCGCCCGCCCCCCGAGGGGAGCATGGCGGGATAGCCGCCAGCGCCGCCCGCCGTGTCTCACCCGACCGGGGCGGCCGGGCGGGGGTGAGCCCCTCCCGCCACCTCGGCGAGGAACCGCTCGACATCGGCGCGGTGGCGGGTCCGCGCCATGGGCGGGAGGGCCCGGACCAGATCCCAGCGGTAGCTGGCCCGGGCGAGCCTCGGGTCCAGCACGGCCACCACGCCACGGTCGGAGGCGGACCGGATCAGGCGACCCGCCCCCTGGGCCAGGAGCATGGCGGCGCGCGGCAGGTCGATGACCCGGAAGGCGGCCGGGCCCACCCTCTCCCGACGGGCGGACAGGAGCGGGTCGTCGGGGCGGGGGAAGGGGAGGCGGTCGATCACGACCAGTGAGAGCGTCGGGCCCGGGACGTCCACCCCCTGCCAGAACCCCATCGTTGCGAACAGGCAGACCGACTCGGTGGCGCTGAACGCCGCCAGCAGGGCCGGCTTGGGCAGCTCGTCCTGGGTCAGGAGTCGAAATGGCACCTGATCCCGCACGGCCGCCGCGCCCTCTTGCATGGCGCGCCAGCTCGTGAAGAGGGCGAGCGTGCGTCCGCCGGCGGCCCGGATCAGGCGGCCCAGCTCCTCGTGGGCGGCTGCGTCTGCGCCCGGGCGCCGGCGGTCGGGGAGATGGGCGGCGCAGTAGAGCAGGCCGTGGCTGGCGTACGGGAAGGGGCTCCCGACGTCCAGCTCGTCGTGCCGGTCGGGCGGGATGCCGAGACGGTTGGCCATGCCGGGGGGGATGGTCGCGCTGGTGAGCACCGCGGTAACGGTCCCCCACAGGCGCTTTGCCAGCACCGGCCCGACCTCGATGGGAGCGACTCGGAGCGTTGGGAGCCGAAGCCCGGCCGTGCCCCCCACCCCGCCCCCGGCCGTGCCCCCCCACTGGCCCTCGACCCAGGCGACGTCGTCCTGGCCGAGGTCCGCAAGCTTGGCCAGGTCCGCTGCGAGGTCGGTGGCGGCGAGGAGCGCCCGGGCCCTGGGCGGGTCGGCCATGGATCCGGACGGGGTGCCGAGGTCGAGCGCCAGGGCCCCCTGGGCGGGGCTCGCCCGGCGAAGGGCGGACACGAGCCGGGAGAGGCGTTCGGTGGCCAGCTCCAAGGCACCCGCCACGGGGGGGCCGATGGCCGTCGGGAGGCGCTGCCCGGCCAGTGGGGTGAGGACCTCGTCGAGGCGGTCCCCGGCCGCCTCGAGGTCGGCGGCCGGCTGGGCCTGGTCCCGGCCCAGGGCCGCCCGGGAGAGGCGGGCCAGGCTCCGGAGCCGGCCTCCGCTCACCTCCAGGCCCAGGCTCGCGGTGGCGACGTCCTCCAGCTGGTGGGCCTCGTCGAAGACCACCACGTCGTGGTCCGGCAGCACGGGCCGGTCGCTCGCCAGGTGGGCGCTGTAGAGGTGGAGGTTGACCACGACCACGTCCGCCGCTGCGGCCCGGTCCCTGGCTGCCTCGGCGAAGCAGTCCGGCCCCGAGGGGCAGCGGGCCCGGCCCGGGCACTCGGACTGGCCCACGCTCACCAGCCCCCAGGCTCGGGCCGACGGCTCGAAGTCGAGCTCGGCCCGGTCGCCGGTGCGGGACCGCCGGCCGAAGGACAGGAGCCTCTGCACCTGCTCGCCGAGCGGGGTGCTCCCGGCCCCGCCTCCCCCGGCCCCGCCTCCCCCGGCCCTGCCTCTCCGGCCGGAAATCCCGGCCCCTCGGGCGTCCCGGGCGCGGCCCGGCTCCAGTCGCAGCTCCGTCGCGACCTCGGCTCCGACCTCGGCTCCGAGCCTCCTGGCCTCGCCACCGGTGACCAGCTCAGCCGCTTTCTGGCGGCAGAGGTAGTTGGACCGGCCCTTCAGGACCGCGAAGGCGAACGGACGGCCCAGTGCGGCCCGCAGGAAGGGCAGGTCTCGACCGGCGAGCTGATCCTGGAGGGCCTTGGTGGCGGTGGCCACCACCACCTTCTGCGAGGACAGGATGGCCGGGACCAGGTAGGCCAGGCTCTTCCCCGTGCCCGTGCCGGCCTGCACCACCAAGTGGCGGTCGCTGGCCAGAGCCTCGGCCACGGCCTCGGCCATCCGGCGTTGGCCGGGCCGATCCTCACCTCCCCCGGGCAGGGCCGCGGTGGCCCGGCCCAGGGCCCGTTGCAGCTCGCCACCCCTCCTCACCGGGCCCACGGACATCAGAGGATAGTCGAGCACGAGAAGCCATGGATCGTGGTAGCAATTCATGAGGATGCTCGTGCCCGGGGTGTGGTAGACGGGTCCCATGCGAGCGCGGATCTTCACCGAGCCCCAGCAGGGAGCCTCCTACGAGCAGCTGAGGGCCGCGGCGGTGGTGGCCGAGGAGTGCCGGTTCGACGCCTTCTTCCGCTCGGACCACTACCTGCGGATGGGGGGCGGGGACCCCGGCCCCGGCCCAACCGATGCCTGGGTCACACTGGCCGGGCTGGCCCGGGACACGTCGGTCATCCGCCTGGGGACCCTCGTGACCTCGGGGACGTTCCGCCTGCCCGGTCCGCTCGCCGTCGCCGTGGCCGAGGTCGACGCCATGAGCGACGGGCGGGTGGAGCTGGGTCTCGGAGCCGGCTGGTTCGAGGCGGAGCACCGGGCGTACGGCATCCCGTTCCCGCCCGTGGCCGAGCGCTTCGACCGCCTCGAGGAACAGCTGGAGATCGTCTTGGGGCTGTGGGCCACGCCAGCGGGGGAGCGGTTCTCCTTCGCCGGCCGGCACTACGAGCTGGCCGACAGCCCGGCCCTGCCCAAGCCCTTGCAGCGCCCCCACCCGCCGGTGATCGTCGGCGGGCACGGCCACCGCCGCACCCCTCTCCTGGCGGCTCGCTTCGCCGACGAGTACAACCTCGCGTTCGGCGGCCTCGACGAGCTCGCGGCCCAGTGCGAGCGGGTGACTCGGGCGTGCGAGCAGGCTGGGCGGGACCCCGCCAGCCTGCGGCGGTCCGCGGCGGTGGTGGTGTGCTGCGGGGCCGGCGATGCCGAGGTGTCCCGCCGGGCCGCCGCCATCGGGCGGGAGGAGGCCGAGCTGCGCGAGCACGGTGCGACCGGCACGCCGGGCGAGGTGGCCGAGCGCCTACGCGCCTACGGCACGAGCGGAGCCGACACGGTCTACCTCCAGGTGCTCGACCTCTCCGACCTGGACCACCTCCGCCTGATCGCCGAGGAGGTCGTGCCCCTGCTCTGATCTGAGCCGGCTCGGGGGGGCGGGCGCGAGGCGGGGGTGGGCACGAGGCGGGAGCGGCGACGCTGTAGTTTCTCGGAGCGTGGACCTCGACGGCATCGATCTGGGTCGCGTCCCTGCCCATATCGGCTGCGTGATGGACGGCAACGGGCGGTGGGCAGCCAGCCGGGGCCTGCCGCGGACGGCCGGCCACACGGCGGGGGAGGAGGCCCTGTTCGACACGGTGGAGGGGGCGCTGGAGCTGGGCGTGCGGTGGCTAACCGTCTACGCCTTCTCCACCGAGAACTGGCGGCGGCCCACCGACGAGGTGCGCTTCCTCATGCACTTCAACGAGGGGGTCCTCTCTCGCCACCGAGACGACATGCACGACAGGGGCGTGCGCATCCGCTTCGCCGGGCGGCGGGACTGGCGGGTGCCCCGCCGCATCCTGCGCAGCATGGACGAGTCGGTCGGGCTCACGTCCGCCAACCGGCGCCTGACGCTCACCCTGGCCTTCAACTACGGGGGTCGGGCCGAGATCATCGACGCGGTGCGCCGCCTCGTGGCCGACGGTGTCCCCCCCGAGCGGGTGGACGAGCGGGCCCTCCGGGCTCGCCTCTACTTCCCGGACATGCCGGACCCGGACATGGTGATCCGCACGTCGGGGGAGTTCCGGGTGTCGAACTTCCTCCTCTGGGAGCTGGCCTACAGCGAGCTGGTCTTCACCGACGTGATGTGGCCCGACTTTCGCCGCGAGCACCTGCGCGACGCCATCTTGGAGTTCCAGGCGCGCGACCGCCGGTTTGGCAACGCCCCCCACGACGACGGCATCCCGGGCTAGAGCACCTTGCTCTACCGCGAGGAGGCAGTGGTGCTGCGGACCTACAAGCTGGGCGAGGCCGACCGCATCGTGGTGCTGGTGACCGCCGGGCGCGGCAAGGTGCGCGCCGTGGCCAAGGGGGTGCGCAAGACCAAGAGCCGCTTCGGCGGCCGCCTCGAGCCGCCCATGCACGTGGCGCTCCAGCTGTACTCGGGCCGCGAGCTCGACACCGTGACCCAGGC
>JBOGGR010000188.1:0-5146 GCA_050744025.1 Acidimicrobiales bacterium | reverse complement strand
GTCCGGGTGCCGCCGGCCGCTTCGCCGCTCCCGGCTGACGGTCCGGGTGCCGCCGGCCGCTTCGCCGCTCCCGGCTGACGGTCCGGGTGCCGCCGGCCGCTTCGCCGCTCCCGGCTGACGGTCCGGTTCGCCACCCACGGGCGAAGTTCGGGTGCCGCCGGCCGGCCTACCGCTCACGGCGGATAGGCGGGCGGCTCTCGGGCCGGAGGAGGCGCCAGTTGTTCCCGCCGTGTACCGTCGTCGATGCGGCCCGATGGCTCGGCGCGGCTCGAACGTGGCAGGGGCGGTCCTGGCGGCCGGCGCAGGCCGCGCAGGACGGACGGGAAGGAGACGGGCATGCGGAGCACGGCGATCACCGGTTGGGGCTCCGCCCTGCCCGACGAGGTCCTCTCCAACGCCGACCTGGAAGCCCGCCTCGACACGTCGGACGCGTGGATCGTGGAGCGCACCGGCATCCGGGAGCGCCGGGTGGGCGGGACGACGAGCGGGCTCGCCACCGTCGCCGCCAGGGCCGCTCTGGACCGGGCAGAGGTGCTGCCCTCCCAGGTGGACCTGGTCATGGTCTCGACGAACACCCCCGACGCGCCGGTGCCGGCGACGGCTGCCCTCCTGCAGGGGGAGCTGGGCCTGGGCGGGGGAGCCGTGGACCTCAACTCGGGGTGCTCGGGATTCGTCTACGGGCTTGTCATGGCGAACGGCGTGATCGCCACCGGCATGGAGCGGATCCTGCTCGTGGCCTCGGACACCGTCTCTCGCATCGTGGACCCGGCCGACCGGGGCACGGCCGTGCTCTTCGGGGACGGGGCCGGTGCCGTGCTCCTCGAGGCCGCCGTCGGGGAGCCGATGCTGCTGGGCTGGGACCTCGGCGCCGACGGCACGGCCGCGCCCCTCCTGTACCAGCCCCCCGGCGGGTACGTGTTCATGGACGGGCGGGAGGTGTTCCGCCGGGCGGTCCGAGCCACTGCGGCGTCGGCGCGGCTCGCCATGGAGCGGGCCAAGGTGGACGTGGACGACGTGACCCTGTTCATCCCCCATCAGGCCAACCTCCGCATCATCGAGGCCGTCAACCAGCGACTCGGCATCCCGATGGAGCGCACCGTTCTAACGGTCGAGCGCACCGGCAACACGTCGTCGGCCTCGATCCCGCTGGCGCTGGCCGAGACGGCCGACTCGGGTCGCCTGGCCGAGGGGGACGTCGTCCTCATGGCCGGCTTCGGGGCGGGCATGACCTGGGCCAGCGCCGTGCTGCGTTGGGGCCATCCGGCCGGAGCCTGACCCGCTGCTCCCGGGCCGGGCCCCGCCGCCGCCGTCAGCCCCCGGTGACGATGATCACGCCGTGCTCGTAGGGGTCGAGCTCGTCGTAGTAGGGGTAGGTCCCGGGCTTGGTGAGTACGAACGAGGCGTCGTCCCCCCCGCCTGCGAGCACGCCGGTGTCGAATGCCCCGTCGTCGGCCGTGACCGAGTGGCTGTTGCCGCCCTTGTTGATGACCAGCACGTTGGTCCCTGCCCTGACCCGCAGGACCCCAGGCTTGAACCCGGTGTCGTAGATCCTGATGACCCCCCCAGCGTTGCGGTTGGCCTGGCTGACGCCCAGCGGGCCGTGGCCCAGGTTGGCAGGGGTCGGGCTGCACGCCGCCAGCCCCACGGCAAGGGCGGCCCCGACCACGAGGGCACCCGCGACGCGCCGGGACCGCTCACCGGCCGTGATCACCCCGCTAAGGCGCCAGCCGTAGTGCCGGCGGCGCCGGGGCGACGAGGGGCTGGCGTCGGGGACGTCGACCGGCGGTCCTGGGCGTGTGGTCATGTCGCGCTGCCATCCTCCTCGGGTCGGGTCGAGTCGCTGGGGAAGATAGTGGCGTTGTGACCCTCCTGTCGGATCGCCGGGCCGGCCGGGGGAGCCGGCCCTCCCAACCAGCCCCGGGCCCCCGCCCCGCCCCGTTCGCGCCCGCGGCCCAGCTTCCCCGGCTCGCCCAGCTTCCCCGGCTCGCCCCGCCGGCCGACGGCCGGTGACCTCGTCCATCCTGCTCTTCCTGGCCAGCCTGGCCCTGTCAGTCTTGTCCAGCCTGGTCCTGGCCGAGACCCTGGACCGGCTCGGCACTCGGCTGGCCTGGCCGGAGGGCCTGGTCGGCATAGTCACCGCGCTCGGTGCCGACGCCCCCGAGATCTCGGCGGCCGTGACGGCGCTGCAAGCCGGACGGGCTGACCTCGGCTTCGGCATAGTGCTCGGGTCCAACGTCTTCAACCTGGCTGCCCTCCTCGGCCTCAGCGCGGTGCTGGCCGGCAAGGTCCGGGTCCACCGGCTGGGACTGGCTCTCGCCGGGGGGGTGGCGTTGGTCGTGACCGTGGTGGTCTCGGCCCTGCTCCTGGGTGGCCTGGGCCCGGTGCCGGCGGTGGTGCTCCTGGCGGTGGTCCTCGTGCCCTATGCCGCCCTGTCCTCTGTGCGGCCGGGCCGGGAGGGGTTGAGGGGCCGTGCCGGGCGGACTCCCCCCACAGGCGGCGCGGGGCGCTCCGGGCCGGGCCTTCGCACAGGCGGCCCGGGGCACGCCCCGCCGGGCCTTCCCACAGATGGCCCGGGACACCCCCGGCCGGCCCCGGGGCACCCCCGGCCGGACCTCCGCAAAGACCTCCGGGGACGGGCCAGTCGGGTCCTGCTGGCGGCGGTGGCAGACATCAGCCGGGACCTGCGCCCCGCCGAAGCTGCCCCCCGCGCCACGCGCCATGACGTCCTCACCGTCGTCCCAGCCCTGGTCTCGGTCGTCCTCGGCAGCGTCGGCATGGTCCACGCCGCCGAGATCCTCGGGCACCGCTGGCAGGTGGCCCCAGTGCTGGTCGGGACGCTCGTGCTGGCCAGCCTGACCAGCGTGCCCAACGCCATCGCGGCCGGCCGCCTGGCCCTGCGCCACAGGGGCTCGGCCGTGGTCAGCGAGTCCTTCAACTCCAACACCATCAATCTGCTGGTCGGGATCGCTCTGCCCACCCTGGTCGTGGGAGTGGCGCCCGCGACCGGCCTTACCCGCCTGTCGGTGTGGTGGCTGCTGGCGATGACGGTGGCAACCCTCCTCCTGGCCGGCTACCAGGGAGGTCTGGATCGGCGGGAGGGGGTCGGCATCATCGCCGCCTACCTGGCCTTCGTAGCTGTCCTGGTGGTGTCCTCGGCCTGACCTCCCCAGTCCCGTTGGGCGGTCAGGATGTCGGCGCCCTCCTCGGTCACCACCAGCATGTGCTCGAACTGGGCGCTGCGACTGCCGTCCGCCGTGACCGCTGTCCACCCGTCGTCCCACATGAGGTGACGCCAGTTGCCCTGGGTGATCATGGGCTCGATGGTGAATGTCATGCCGGGGGTCATCACGAGGCTGGCCCGGGGGTCGTAGTAGTGGAAGACCGTCGGGGGGGTGTGGAAGGCCCGGCCGATGCCGTGGCCCACGAAGGCCCGGACCACGCCGAAGCCGTGGCGCTCGGCATGAGAACCGATGGCCATGCCGATGTCGGACAGCGGCCGGCCGGGACGCACTGCGGCGATCCCGAGATCGAGGCACTCCCGAGTCACCCGCATGAGCCGGCGGGACTCGTCGTCGACCTCGCCGACGCCGAAGGTGGCGTTGGTGTCACCGTGGACTCCGTCGAGGAAGATCGTCACGTCGAGGTTCACGATGTCCCCATCGGCCAATGGGCGGCTGTCGGGGATGCCGTGGCAGATCACCTCGTTGACAGAGGTGCACAGCGACTTGGGATAGCCCTGGTAGTTGAGAGGGCTGGGGTAGCCCCCGAGGCGGATGCACTCCTCGTGGACCAAGGCGTCGAGCTCGTCGGTGGTGACACCGGGGGCCACCGAACGGCCGGCCAGGGACAGGATCTCGGCCGCCGCCTGCCCGGCCTGCCGCATGCGCTGGATGACGTCGGGGGGCTTTACAGGTGCCTCGTCCTCCCCAAGCGGGCGGCCGGTGGTGGCGTAGTCCGGGAGGGGGATGTGCCCGGGCACCGGTCGCCTGGGGCTCGTCCGGCCCGGTCGCACGCGGTCGGCGCTGGCCCGGTGGCAGCGCTTGTACTTCCGGCCGCTCCCGCACCAGCACGGGTCGTTGGCTCTGGTCAGGGCTCCGCTCACCGCTTCAGCCTATGGTGGGGGAGCGGGTCGGGGGCCGAGGGTAGGGGACCACGATGAACCTGATCCAGCGCACGATCAGACGGGTGGACGTCATCCAGCAGCGGACGCCCCCGGCGGCGTTCCTGTGGGCGGTGATGAAGAAGTTCGGCAACGACTCAGCGGGCTCGTTGGCCGCCCTGGTGGCCTACTACGGGTTCCTTTCCCTGTTCCCGCTGCTGTTGGTCCTGATCACGGTCCTGGGCCTGGTGGTCACCCCGGCCACCGCCACCAAGGTGATCCATTCGGCCATCAGTCAGTTCCCGATCGTCGGCAGCCAGCTGACCGGTCCCGGAGGCATCCACGCCCTGAAGGCGGGCAGCGCCGTGGGCCTCGTCATCGGCATCCTGGGCCTCGTCTGGGGGTCCCTCGGCATCTGCCAGGCCGGCCAGAACGCCATGGCCCGTGTCTGGAACGTCCCCACCGTCGACCGGCCCGGCTATCTCCCCAAGCTGGGCCGCAGTGTCGGCTTCCTCGTCGTGCTGCTGCTGGATGTCGTGGTCACCACGGTGCTGGCCGGGATCGCCACCTTCGGCGGTCAGGCGTGGTACTCCAGGGTGGGGGCGGGGATCGTCACAGTCCTGGTGGACGCCGGTCTGTACGTCCTGGCCTTCCGGATCCTGACCCCCAAGGTGGTCCGGACGGCTGAGCTGGTCCTCGGAGCCAGCGTGGCCGGGGTGGCCTGGGCGATCCTCCAGCTCGTGGGGACTTCCCTGGTCGGCCACCAGCTAAAGCATTCCGGCCAGATCTACGGTTACTTCGGCTCCATCCTCGGCCTGCTCGCCTTCTTGTACATGGCCGCCGAGATCACCATGTACGCGGCAGAGCTCAATGTCGTGAGGGTCCGCAAGCTCTACCCCCGCAGCCTGATGCCGCCTCCCCTGACCGAGGCCGACCGCCGGGTGCTGACGGCGCTCGTCAAGCAGGAGGCCCGGCGGCCCGAGCAGGAGGTGGAGGTCGGCTTCGCCGCCCCGGCCGCCGCCCCCGCCGCCGCCGCCCCGGCCGCCA
>JBOGGR010000187.1:0-6532 GCA_050744025.1 Acidimicrobiales bacterium | reverse complement strand
CGCCGGCGCAGCGGGCGCAGCGGACGCCGGCGCAGCGGGCGCAGCGGACGCCGGCACAACGGGCGCCTCTCCGGCCGCCAGCCGCTCCGCGGCCAGGGCGGCGTCCAGAGCATCCAGGGCCGCCATGTCGGGAGCCAGCCCGGCGGCGGCCGACTCGGCCTCGGCAAGGGCCTCGGTGACCCGGGACGCCTCCACCTCCAGGGACGCCACCACCCCCTCGTCGACGGCAGAGGCCGCAGCCAGGGCGACCGACCGGCGGCGCTCGCCGACCAGGGCGGCCAGGCCCCGAGCTCGCTCCCGCAGGCCCTCCAGCCTCCCGATCGCCACGTTGAGCTCGTCCACGCGATTGGCGGTCACGGCCTGCTCGGCGGCCTCGACCTCGCTGTCGATGTCCACCAGCCGGTCCCGGAGGCTCCGGCTGAGGGCCTCGAGCTCGGCGCTGGTGGCCACGGCCGCCTCGGCCCTGGCGTCGGCATCGGCCAGCTCCCGCCCGGCCAGGTGGAGCCGGACCGCCCGGTGCTCGGCTGCCAGGGCATCGTGGCGCCGCGCTGCCTCGGCCTGTCGCCCTAGGGGATGGAGCTGCCGGCGCACCTCCCGGAGCAGGTCCTGCAGGCGGCCCAGGTCCCCCTCGGTCGCCGCCAGCCTCCGCTCCGTCCGCTCCCGGCGGCGCCGGTACTTGAGCACCCCGGCGGCCTCCTCGACGATGAGGCGGCGCTCCTCGGGCCGGGCGTTGAGCACGGTGTCGAGCTGGCCCTGGCTCACGATCACGTGCTGCTGGCGGCCCACCCCGGAGTCGGCGAGCAGCTCCTGCACGTCGAGGAGCCGGCACGGGGCCCCGTTGATGGCGTACTCGCTCTCCCCCGACCTCCATAGGGTCCGGGTGACCGTCACCTCGGCCAGGCCGATGGGCAGCCGACCCGACGAGTTGTCGATGGTGAGGGACACCTCCGCCCGTCCCAGCGCGGGACGGGCGGCCGACCCGGCGAAGATGACGTCCTCCATCTTGGACGAGCGCACCGTTCGCGGTCCCTGGGCACCGAGGACCCAGGCGACGGCGTCAACGACGTTGGACTTGCCGCTGCCGTTGGGCCCGACCACGACTGTGATGCCAGGCTCCAACTCGAGCGTGGTGGGCTCCGCGAAGGACTTGAAGCCCTTGAGGGTGAGGGTCTTTAGGAACACGCCGGCTTCACGTTACCGGTGCCTCCAGCGCCAGGCGGGGACCCTCCGCCCCGGCGCCTGGCGACCCACGGCGCGCCACGGCGCCACGGCGCCTCCCTCACCGCTGGCAGCGGGGACAGAGGAACGAGCTACGCCCGGCGACCTTGACCCGGGCGATCGGCGTCAGGCAGCGCCGGCAGGCCTTCCCCTCCCTGGCGTAGACCTGGTGCTCGGCCTGGAACTGCCCGAGGCGGCCGAACAGGTCGCGGTACTGCCGGTCGGCCAGGGAGGACCCCCGGAGCTGGATGGCCCGGTGGAGCGTGGTCACCATGGCCCGGTGGAGGCGCCGGACCTCCGCCGGCGTCAGGCTCACCGGGGCCCGGTCCCACCGGAGGCGGGCCGCGTAGAGGATCTCGTCGGAGTAGATGTTCCCGATCCCCGCCACGAGCCGCTGGTCCATCAACAGGGGCTTGAGCCGGAGCCGGCGGGCCCGAAGGAGCGCTGCGAACCGGGCAGGGCCCACCGGCTCCTCGACCGGGTCGAAGCCGAGACGGCGGAGCCCGGGCACGGCGTCGTCCAGCCCGTCGGCGGTGGCGACGAGCACTGCTCCGAAGGTCCTGGGGTCGACGAAGCGCAGCTCGGGGCCGTCGGCAAAGGAGATCGTGACGTGGGTGTGGCGTTCGGCCGGCTGGCTCGGGTCGGGCGCCAGCAGGAGCTGCCCGCTCATCCCCAGGTGGATGACCAGCACGTCCCCGTCGTCGAGGCGGCACAGCAGGTACTTCCCCCGGCGCTGCACGAGGCCCACCCGTTGGCCCTCCAACCGGGAGCCGAGCGACCCGCCGGTGTGCCATCGCAGCGACCGGGTCCCGGACACGGTGACGGCCGCGATCTCCCTGCCGACGACCTCTCGATCGAGGTCGCGCCGGATGGTCTCGACCTCCGGGAGCTCAGGCACCGTCCACGGAGGGCCGGGCGTCCACGGGGGGGCGGGCGTCCACGGGGGGCCGGGCGTCCACGGGCACGGCCTCGAGGAGCTGCCAGGCCGCCCTGGCCGCCGCCTGCTCGGCCTGCTTCTTCGACCTGCCGTCGCCCCGTCCCAGGCAGGTGCCACCGACGTGCACGGCGGCGTGGAAGTGCTTGGCGTGGTCCGGGCCCTCGTCCCGCACCTCGTAGCGCGGAAGCTGCTCCGCCCGGCGCGCGACCAGCTCCTGGAGACGGGTCTTGTAGTCCTGGCCTCCCGGGCCGGCCGCAGCCTCCTGGATGCGGTCCCCGAGCAGAGCCATGACCAGCTCCGCCGCCGGGCCCCAGCCTCCGTCCAGGTAGACGGCGCCTATGACGGCCTCGGTGGCGTCAGCGAGGATCGATGGCTTCTGCCTACCGCCGGAGGAGTCCTCGCCCTTGCCCAGGAGCAGGGCCGAGCCCAGGTCGAGCTCGGCGGCCACCTCGGCCAGGACCTCGGCGTTGACCACCGACGCCCGGATCTTGGCCAGCTCACCCTCCGGCAGGCCCGGGTACGCCCGGAATATGTGGTCTGTCACCACCAGGCCGAGCACGGCGTCGCCCAGGAACTCGAGCCGCTCGTTCGACTCCTGCCCGACTGTCTCGGCGCACCACGACCGGTGGGCCACCGCCTGGGCCAGGAGGCCGGGGGCCGCGAACCGGCGCCCCAGTCGGGCGGCCAGGGCGGCGATGGCGGGCTCGGCGCCGTCCCGCAGCTCAGGTAGCCTCGAGCTTGGCCACCACGTAGTCGACGGCATCCCTCACGGTCTTGAGGTCCTCCAGGTCCTCGTCCTCGATGCGGAAGCCCTCGACCCGGTCGCCCAGCTCCTCCTCCAGGGCCTCCACCAGCTCGATGAGGGCGAGGGAGTCGGCGTTCAGGTCCTCGGAGAACGAGGAGCCCTCGGCAATGCGCCCCGGGTCGATCTCGAGGATGTCGGACAGCTGGCCCCGGATGAGGTCGAGGACCTGGCGGCGGTCGAGGGGGCCGTGCTCCAAGTGGGTCTCAGTAGGCACTTCTGGCTCCGGTCGGTGGGCAGGACGACCAGGATGATACCGGGGCGGCAGGGGCGCGTCGGCTCAGCCGGGCGCGTCGGCCGGGCCAGGGGCGACCGCCCGGCGGAGGTCCTCCACCACCCCTCCCGCGGCCAGATCGTGGGCCACCCGGATGGCGTTGGCCACGGCCGACGACGACGACGACCCGTGGCTGATGATGCACACGCCCTCCACCCCGACCAGCATGGCACCCCCCTGCGAGTCCGGGTCCAGCTCGGCGGCCACGGGCGCCAGCCCCGGCAGCAGCACCTCGGCCGCCCGCCGGGCCTCGTCGGTGGCGGTCATGGCCCGGGTGAGGGCCCCCACCAGGAAGCGCAGCCCCCCCTCCAGGGTCTTGAGGGCCACGTTGCCGGTGAACCCGTCGGTAACGACCACGTCGGCGACGCCGGTCATCAGGTCCCTGCCCTCGACGTTGCCGACGAACCGGAGGTCAGGCCGCGCCGCCAGGAGGGCGTGGGCCTCCTTCACGAGAGGCGTGCCCTTGGTGGGCTCCTCCCCGATCGAGAGGAGGGCGACCCGGGGATCGGCGACGCCGTAACGGCGGGCGGCGAACACGGCTCCCATCTGGGCGAACTGGACCAGCCAGGGCGCCGAGCACTCGGCGTTGGCCCCAGCGTCGATCAGGACCAGGGGCGTGGAGCCGGGGATCGGCAGGGGGGTGGCGATGGCGGGCCGGGCCACGCCGGGGAGCCGGCCCATCCGGAGGAGGGCGCTGGCCATGGCCGCGCCGGTGTTGCCGGCGCTCACCATGGCCGAGGCCTGCCCGTCGCGTACTGCCTCGGCCGCCCGCACGAGGGACGAGTCCTTCTTGCGCCGGACTCCTTGGCCCGGGTCCTCGTCCATGCCGATGACCTCGCTGGCCGCCAGGACCTCCACGTTCCCGGTGTCCCCCAGCGCGTCCGGCTGGCCCACCAGGAGCACCGGCAGCCCGTGCTCCTCGGCCGCCCGGCGGGCTCCCGCCACGATCTCCTGGGGAGCCCGGTCTCCCCCCATGGCGTCGACCGCCACCGGGAGGCCGGCCCCCGGCCCGGGCCCCGCCACCCGTCGGCTCGCTACTCGACCTCGACGGCCTGGCGCCCGTGGTACCAGCCGCAGGTCGGGCAGACCAGATGCGGGACCTTCACCTGACGGCACTGCGGGCACACGCTGCGGGCCGGGGCTGACAGGGCCCAGTTGGAGGCCCGCCGGCTCCGGCTCTTGGCCTTGGACGTCTTCTTCTTGGGGACAGCCATCTCTCGCTCACTCTCGTCGCCGGGCCTGCCACGCCAGCGGCGGCCAACTCGTGCCCCGCAGTCTGCCAGGTCGAACGCCCGGGGCCGGCCGTCCGCCTGCGGCGCGCGCCCGCACAGGCCTACGCGCGCGCCCGCACAGGCCTAAGGCGGGCAGGCGCACGGGCCTTCGTTGCGGTCGGCGCCACAGCGCGGGCACAACCCCCGGCAGTGGGGCCGGCACAGCGGGGCGAGCGGGAGCCCGAGGAGCACGGCGTCGCGGGCCAGCGGCTCGAGGTCCAGGTGCTCGCCGGAGAGCGGGTAGGTCGTCTCCGGGTCGCCCCGCTCGGCGAAGAGCTCCCCGACCTCGGCTCGGACCTCTCCTGAAGCAGGGCCCAGGCACCTCCGGCACTCGCCCACCCAGGGCGCTGTCACCGTCCCACGCGCCAGCACACCGGGCTGCGCCGGCTCGAGGAGGACGTCCACCACCACCTCGGCGCCTTCGGGGACGGCGCTGACGCCCACGACCAGGTCCGGGATGGCCCCCCGGCGCTGCTCGCGCCGCGGCCCGCCGGGGCCGCCGGAATGGCGGACGAGGGTGGCGACGTCGACGACGAACGGGCGGCGGCTCACCACAGCCCCCGACAGCAGCTAGCGGTCCTGGTCGAAGAAGGCGTCCTCGACGGCCGACTCCGACAGGCCGGCGCCCTCAGGGCTGCCGGGCCCGGCGCCGTCCTCCGACGGTGGGGAGCCCCGCAGCTTCTCCCGCCCCCCGTGCACGGTCCGGGACAGGCGCTCCAAGACGATCTCGAAGTTGGCCAGCCGCTGGTCGCAGAAGTCCTCGGCCTCGTGGCGCAGGCGGCGGGCGTCGGCCCTGGCGTCGTCGACGATGCGGTTGGCAGCGTGCTGGGCCTCGCGCACGATCTCGGTCCGCTGGACCATCCGCTCGGCCCGGACCCGGGCCGACTCCACGATCTCCTCGCCGTCCCGCCTGGCCTTGTCCAGCACCTCGTCCCGCTCGCGGAGGAGCCACCGGGCCCGCTTCAGGTCCTCGGGCAGGCGCTCCAGGGACTCGTCCAGGAGCTCCAGGACCTCCTCCTTGCTGATGAGGACCGAGGCCGACAGGGGCATGGACTTGGCGTTGGAGACGACCTCGACCACCCGGCGCAGCAGGGCCTCGCTGTCAGGGTGGCTCGGGCGGTCGGGCTGGCCTGGCTGGCCCGGCTGGCTGGGCTGGGGCTGGTCGGGCCCGTCCCGCTGGCTCATCGGGTGGGGAACCGTTCCTTGAGCCTGGCGGCGACCGGCTGGGGCACCAGGGCGGTGACGTCCCCGCCGAAGCGGGCTACCTCCCGCAGCAGCCGGGAGGCGATGAACGAGTGGGTGGACCCGGAAAGGATGAACAGCGTCTCGATGCCGGACAGCTGCTGGTTCATCTGGGCCATCTGCATCTCGTTCTCGAAGTCGGAGACGGCCCGCAGGCCCTTCACGATCACGGTGGCCCCCACCTCCCGTGCCAGGTCGACCACCAGCCCGGTCATGGCGACGATCCGCCGGACCCCGCCGAGGTGGGCCAGCGACTCCTCGAGCATCTGCTTGCGCTCGTCCAGGCTGAAGAGCGCCTCACCCTTCTGCGGGTTGCGAACGGCCGCCACCACGACCTCGTCGAAGAGGCGGTCGGCCCGCTCGACGATCTCCAGGTGGCCGTTGTGGAAGGGGTCGAACGAGCCCGGGAACAGGGCGGTCGTCAATCGGTGCCTTTCCGTAGGGTCGAGGAGGGGGTCTGGTCCAACTGACATGCCAGGGTCACCACGGTACTGCCGTACGACCTCGCCCTCTGAACTCGCCAACCGGCCGGGATGCCGATCCCCGAGGCCGACTCGGCCACCACCAGGCCGGCGGGCACGCAGGCGGACAGGAGGCCGAGCAGCTCGGGCCAGCGATCGAAGGCGTACGGAGGGTCGCACAGGACCAGGTCGAAGGGCCCGGCAGCTCCGGCGGGGGCCGGGACCCCGGGCCCCCCGCAGGACGCCGCCTCCAGCCATCCCAGCACCTCCGCCCTCACCACCCGGGCCCTGCCCGGGCCCAGGGCCCCCAGCACCTCGAGGTTCGCC
>JBOGGR010000186.1:0-3880 GCA_050744025.1 Acidimicrobiales bacterium | reverse complement strand
CTGCGCCCCCCGCCCCGCCCACGCCTGGCAGGCGGAGCCCGCCCGCCCCGCCCGCCCCGCCGGCACCGGATGCCATTGCCGGCTGGGAGAGCCTGCGGCGCAGTCCCGCCCCGGCCAGGAGGGCAGCGACGGTGTAGGCGATGGAAAGGGCGATGGCGAGGCCTTGGGCTCCCAGGAAGGGGGAGAGGAGGTAGGCCAGCAGCACGTTCAGGCCGTTCTCGACGATGTAGTACCCGAATATCGTCCTCGTGTCCTGGATGGCCTGGAAGGCCGACCCGAGGAACAGGTAGGCGCAGAACCCCGGGAGGCCGACCGCGAAGCCGACCAGGACGGCCGCCGTCTCCCGGGCTCCGGACAGGGTGCCTGCGCCCCGGGCCAGGACCAGCGCGGTGACGGGCCCGGCCAGGACCAGGTATCCCACTGCCGGAGGGATGGCCGCCACGACCACGGCCCGGAGGCCGGCGTTGGCCCGGCGGCCGAAGCCGGCCAGGTCGCCCCGGACCCAGCGCTCGGCCAGCTCGGGCTGCACTGCGCTCATGATCGAGACGGCCACTATGCCGAACGGGAGCTGGAAGAACGTGTAGGCGTAGGTGTAGCTGCTGATCCCGCCGGTCCCCGCGACGACCAGGGCCAGGCGCAGGACGATGACGTAGGCGACCTGGTTGGCGACGACGAAGCCGAACGTCCACCCCGACAGGCGGAGGATCGACCGGACCGCCTCGTTGCGCGGCTCCCACCGCCAGCGCAGCCCGGGCCGGCCGGCGGGGGCTGCCATCCGGCCGAGGCGCTCCAGGCGGTCCCAGGCATCGCCCGATCTCGGTGACAGGCTTCGCCCGAGGTCTGGGAGGGGGGCGGCCACCTGGACGCTCCGGCGCCGGGGCAGCACCGGGACCACGCCCCGGAGGCTCGGGACGAGGAGGAGGGCCTGGAGCACCACGCCTCCTGTCGTCCCGGCCCCGAGGAGCAGGAGAAGCGTCGGGTCGTGGGCCGCCTGCACCAGCCCGGGCTTGGGAAAGAGAGCGTGGACAGCCAGGTAGACGCCGATGACGAGGACGTTGTTGGCGATGGGGACGAACATCGGCGCGGCGAAGCGCCGGCGGGCGTTGAGGACGGCGGTCAAGAGGCCTATGAGCCCGTAGGCGGCGACCTGGGGAGCGAACAGGCGCAGCAGGAGGGTGGCGGCCGACTGCTCGGCCGCCAGATGGCCGTGGGCGCCCCCAGCCGTGTACACGCGGATGACGAGGGGGGCCAGCACCACAAGGGCCGCCGTGGCGGCCAGGAGGACGACGGCGGCCAGGCTCAGCACCGCCGAGATGTCCCCCCAGGCACCCTCCTCGTCCCGCCGGGCCAGGCGCTCTACGAACACCGGGACGACGGTGCCGGCCAGCACGCCGCCGATGATCAGGTCGAAGACGATGTTCGGGGTGGCGTTGGCCAGGTTGTAGGCGTCGGCCAGGGGGCTCTTGATGCCGAGGGCGTAGCTGAGGGCGGCCAGCTTGGCGAAGCCCGTCACACGGGACAGCAGGGTCCCGGTGGCCATGGCGGCGGTGGCCCTGGAGAGGCGAGCGGTGGTCGAAGGGCCCGGCTCCGCGTCGCCGTCGAGCATGGGCCTCGAGGTGCTCGTCACGGTTGGGCCGGCGGAGCGGCGGCCGGCCCGGCGGGGACCAGCCGGCGGTTGCGGTTGCGCCGGCCCTTGCGAAGGGTGTGCCCCCACCATCCGAGCAGCACGATCCCGGCCGCCACCGTCAGGCCGATCGCCACGGCGGAGACGGCGGACGACCGCACGGCGACGCTGCCGGTGGCGATCACCAGCTGGCCCCGAGGCGACACGAGGGACACCGACACGGGGAACTCGCCGGTGGCCCGGGTCCGGACCCGGAAGTCGACGGTCAGGCCGCGCTGGGTGAGCGTGACCGGCCGGGCCGCGGTCTGGCCGCGCTGGGTGAGGGTGACGGGCTGCGAGCGGGTGCTGAGGAACGTGAGCTTGTCGCTGTGGACCAGGAGGACGCCCCTCACCGGGTAGGCGGCCCGGGAGGTGACCGTGATCGGGAGCTGGGCCTTCTGGGACGTGAGGGTCACCGTGTCGGTCTGGACGTGCACGGTGGCCAGCTGACGGTGGACGGCCTCCTTCAGGTCGCGGAGCAGGACGCTCCGGTCGGTGCCCGTGATGCCGGCCGACTGGGCCACGAGGAGGAGATCCTGCATGCCCGACACTGCCGCAGCCGGCTCGTGGCCGGCGGCAGGGACGGACTGGAAGGCCGCAAGCTGTCGTTGGGCCGCCCGGAGGGCAGCCGCCGGCAGCGACGGGGTGGCGGGCGGATGGGTGGCGAGGGTGCGGACCTGGGTCAGGCCGGCCGCTTCCACCTGGGCCGGGACCTGGGCGAACAGCTGGTCGACCGTGACCGGCTGGACGATCGGGCTGGAGGCCAGACCGTCGAGGGCGGCGGCGAGAAAGGCTGCGTCGGGCCGCCAGCTGGCCGGGGTGTCGAGGACCACCCCCCGGGGGCGGGGGGCGTAGGGCTCGTCGAAGTACACGACGGCCAGGTCGGCCAGGAGCTGGTGGGCGGCCAGGACGGGCCGGGGGCCGCCGGCCAGGTGGGCGGCCAGCCCCCCGTCGGCCGTGGTCGCCTCGATCGTCGTCGGGCCGGGCCCCCCTGTCGCGGTGAGGGCGAAGGGCCGGGTGGGGGTAAGGCTCTGGCCGGAGAGGGGGGAGAGGTCGGGCTCGGGCAGGACAAGGTGCTGGACGGGCTGGTCAGGCCTCCCCTCCAGCAGGTGGAGGGCCGAGGAGGTGAGCCCCTCCTGGGTGAGCCAGGTCCCGGTGCTCGGGCGGACCCCGAGCGTGGCGGCCAGGGTCGCCTGACCCCGGGCCAGCTGGGGGCCCAGCTGGCCGGAGAGGCCGGCGGACGAGAGGGCGGCCACGCTGACGGGGGCGTAGGGCTGGGCGGCCACCTGGTGGCCCGGCTGGCCGGCCCAGGACGCGAGGGCGGCCAGGACGGCCTGGGCTCCCGGCCGGTGGCTGGCGGCCAGGCCGGCCATGGTGACAGGAGAGGGCACGAGCGTGAGGGGCACGCCCGGGTGCCGGGCCAGCGCGCCGGACACGGTGGCGAGGGGGGACGCAGCCGACCGGCTCAGCACCGGCTGCCCGCTCGACGAGAGCGAGGGGGGCGCAGCCACGGGGATGGCCCAGGCCAGGTCCAGCTTGCGGGTCCCCGGCGCCGGGTCGGTGAACACCAGGTGGGTGACGAAGCGGTCCACCACGTGCTCGCCGCCCGAAGTCTCGAGCAGGACCCGGACCGGGTACACCCCGGCGCAGCTGCTCCCGCATCCGGTGAGGTCCAGGACGAAGGGAGGAGCGTGGGCGGGAGCAGGGTGGTGCAGGGACGCCACCGCGATCGGGAAGCCGACGGCCCCTGGGGAGGCAGGATCGGGGGCCAGCGACGCGAGCGGGACCGGGCCGAACGTCTGGACCAGGTCGGTCCCGATCCGGTCGCACAGCGTGTAGTCGAAGGCGGAGCGGCTGTGGAGGCTGTCGAAGACCTCCACCTCGACCTCGAGGCCGGCGGGGGCGCGGCCGGCGGCGGAGCCGGCGGGGGCGACTGCCAGGTCGAGCAGGAAGGGCTGGCCCGGCGCCACCCAGGAGGTCTGGCTCACCAGCCGGAGGTGGGGGGAGGGCCCTGCCGCCGACGCGGCCGTTCCTGTGCCGGACGGCGCCGCTCCTGCCCCCGCCCCTGCCGGGCTGCCGCAGGTGGCGGCGGACGCGGACGTGATGGGCGGGCCGGCGGCCGCGGCCACGCTCAGCGCTCCCAGGGGGCCGAGCACCAGGAGCGAGCTCACGGCGCCCAGCGCCGCCCGGCCCAGGAGCCGCCCCCCCGCCAGGCCC
>JBOGGR010000185.1:0-1737 GCA_050744025.1 Acidimicrobiales bacterium | reverse complement strand
GCCTACCCGCCGGGGCTGGAGGAGGAGCTCGAGGCCCACTTCAGGCGCATAGCCGGTCACCGCATCCCGGCCGCGGAGCGGGAGAGCGTCCGCCGGCGCCTCGACCGGGGCCCCCACCTGCCGCCGGTCGACGCCGGCCGGATCGCCGCGTCCACTTCGTCGGGCCTCCCCGGGGGGGCGGCCCTGCACGCGGCAGTGCTCCGCCTGGTGAGCCACCAGACCGCCGGCGTCCTGGCCCAGGTCCAGGACCTGGCCAACGCCGTCTGGGCGTGCCTGGTGCTGCTGGCCGACGCCGCCGATGCCGCCGACGCCGACTCCACGACCCACGACCACCCTGACCTGGTCGCGCTGGTCGACGCCGTGGTCGAGCGGGTGACCGCCTACGAGCGGGAGCCGGCCGACGCGCCGGTGGGGCTCGCCGAGCTGGGCCGCCGGCTGGACCGGCTCGAGGCGGCGGAGTCGGCCCGCAACCCGCGCCCTTGGTTCCGGGCCGACCTCCCCCTCGACGGCGAGGCGGCGGAGGACCTCCCGCTGGCGCGCCACCTGGAGGGGTGCGGGCCGGTGCTGGAGCTCGGCGCCGGGGCGGGGGAGAGGCTGCGCGCCCTCGCCGAGGCCGGGATCGAGGCCAGCGGGGTGGAGGCCGATCCAGACCTGGCCGGCCAGGCGGTGGCGGCCGGCCTCCGGGTCAGGCAGGGCGACCCCCTCGACGCCCTTGGCGCCGTGCCCGACCGGGCCCTCGGCGGGGTGGTGGCGGTCGGGCTGGTCGAGCGGCTGGCCCCCCAGCAGCTCCTCGGCCTGGTGCGGACTGCTGCCGACAAGCTCCGCCCCGGGGGACGGGCCGTGTTCCGGGCCACCAACCCCCGCTCGCTGTGGGGGCTGGCCAACGGCAGCGCCGCCCGCCCTGACCGGGTCCTGGTCGATCCCTCCTGGCTGGCCCTCTGCTGCGCCGAGGCCGGGTTCGCCTCCACCGCAGTCGAGTGGTCCCCGCCGCCGCCCGGCGGGGGCGAGCCGGCGGGAGCGGGCAGCGAAGCCGAGATCCGCCGGCTGCTATTTCGCCCAACGGCCTACGTGCTGGTCGCCACCCGTTGAAGCTGCTGTTCGTCGTCCAGCGCTACGGGGCGGAGGTGGCCGGGGGAGCCGAGCAGTGCTGCCGCCAGTTCGCCAGCCGCATGGCCGGGCGGGGCCACGACGTCGAGGTGCTCACCAGCGCGGCGCTGTCCTACATGGACTGGGCCGACCACTACCCGACGGGCACGGACGCCGTGGGGCCGGTGATCGTCCACCGGCTCGGGGTGCGCCGGCCCCGGGACCACCGCATCTTCGGCCCGCTCAACCAGCGGGTGGTGCACGGGGTCACCAGGCCGCCCCTCCACCTCCAGCGGGAGTGGATGCGGGAGCAAGGCCCGGACCTCCCGGGGCTGGTGCCGTGGCTCGAGGGCAACGCCGCGGGCTACGACGTGGTCGTCTTCTTCACGTACCTCTACCAGACCACCTTCGCCGGCCTCCCGGTGGCGGCCCGGCTGGCCCCGACGCTGCTCCACCCCACGGCCCACGACGAGCCTCCCCTGTACCTGCCCCTGTTCGACTTCGTGTTCCGCCAGCCCGACGCCTTCGGCTTCCTCACCGAGGAGGAGGCGGCCCTCGTGGAGCGCCGGTTCAGGGTCGCGCGGCCGTCCAGCGTGGTCGGGATAGGCGTGGACCTGGAGGAGGAGAATGGCCCGCCCGGGCCGGGAGCGG
>JBOGGR010000184.1:0-5780 GCA_050744025.1 Acidimicrobiales bacterium | reverse complement strand
GGCCCGAAGCGCCGCCCCGGGCCGGGGAGGCGGTGGCCAGGCTGGTCGGGGTGGGCCACGTCTACGCGCCCCGCAGCCCCTGGGCGCACCGGGCCCTCGCCGGCGTCGACCTCGACGTGATCGCGGGGAAGGGGCTGCTCGTGGCCGGGCCGAACGGGTCGGGGAAGTCCACCCTGGCGTGGATCCTGGCCGGCCTGGTGACCCCGACCGAGGGCCGGGTCGTGCCGGACGTCGGCGGCCGGAGCCGGGGCCGGGTGGGGATGGCATTCCAGCATGCCCGCCTCCAGGTGGTGCGGTCCACGGTGGCCCGGGACGTGGCCTGGGGCACGTCGCTCGACGACGAGGCGGTGGCGGGAGCCCTGGCCGGGGTGGGGCTCGATCCGGAGGAGATGGCCGCCCGGCGGGTGGACACGCTGTCCGGGGGCCAGCTGCGCCGGGTGGCGCTGGCCGGGCTGCTGGCCCGCCGCCCTCGCCTGGTGATCCTCGACGAGCCTCTCGCTGGGCTGGACGAGGAGGGGACCCAGCTGGTCGTGACCGCCCTGGCCCGCCTCCGGGCGGAGCACGGCATAGCCACCGTCGTGGTGTCCCACGACGTGGACGACGCCGGCCGGCTGGCCGACCGCCTCGTCGTCCTCTCCGGCGGCAGGGTCGTGGCCGACGAGGTCGTGTCCGGGGACGCCGGGGAGGCCCGGGGTGCCGGCGGGGCCGGGCGCGCCGGGGAGGCCGTCGCCCTGCCCCAGCCGGAGGGGCGCCGGTGAGCGAGCTCAACCTCCTGCGCTACCTCCCGGGGACGAGCCCCGTGCACCGGCTGTGGGCCGGGACCAAGGCACTGGCGGTCCTGGGGGTCGGGATCGGCCTGGCCGTCAACCCGAGCTGGCCGGCGGAGGCCGTGCTGGCCGGGTTCCTGGCCCTCGCCCTGGCCATGGCCCGGATACCGTGGGCGGCCCGGCCCCACCTGCCCCGCTGGTTCTGGCTGTGGCTGGGGGTGGGAGCCGTCATCGCCCTCGTCTCGGGGGGCCGGCCAACGGCTGCGCTGGGGGGCCTGACCGTCGGCCTGGGGAGCCTGGGCCTGTGGGCCCGCTTCACGTGCCTGGCCGCCCTGGCCCTCCTCTCCGCGGCCGTCCTGGCCTGGAGCACGCCGCTCTCCGAGCTGGCCCCGGCGCTTGCCCGCCTGGGAGCGCCGTTCCGCCGGAGGCCGTTGGCCTGGCTGCACCTGCCGGTGGACGAGCTGGCCCTCGTGGTGGCGCTGGCGGTCCGCTGCCTCGGCCTCCTGCTCCAGGAGCTGCGCCTGCTGGTGGCGGCCCGGCGGATCCGGGGCGCCCGGCGGCCGCGCAGCTGGACGGAGCTGCTCGAGGAGGGCGTCGACCTGCTGACGGCCACGCTGGTGGTGGCCACCCGCCGGGCGGGGGAGATGGCCGAGGCCATGGAGGGCAGGGGCGGCCTCCCGGCCCGGCTCCCCTCGGGCCGGGGCCCGGGGTGGGGCGACGTCGTGGCAGCGGCGGTCATCTCCGCCACCGTGGCCGGGATGATCCTCGCGTAGTCCGGCGCGGGAGCGGCCTTCGAGGGTGGGCGCGGGGGGTTGCGGGACGACGGCTATTTCGCCAAGAGCTACTGGCGGCGGGAGAGGTCGGCGAGGAAGGGATTGGTCCGCCGCTCGTCGCCCACGGTCGTGGTCGGGCCGTGGCCGGGGAGGACCCGGACGGCGTCGGGGAGGGGCAGGACCTTGTCGGCCATGGAGGCCATGAGGTCGTCGTAGGAGCCCCCGGGGAGGTCGGTCCGGCCGATGGAGCCGGCGAAGAGGTGGTCGCCGCTGAAGAGCAGGGGGGCCTCGCCGTCGACCTCGAGCAGCAGGCAGGTGGAGCCCCGGGTGTGACCGGGCGTGTGGAGGGCGGTGAAGGTCATGCCAGCCCCGCTCAGCCGCTGGCCGTCGTCGAGGTCGGTGACCAGCTCCGGCTCCCGCAGGTCGAGCCCTTCGGCCTCCAGGGCCCGGCCGAAGGCGCCGCTCGTCCCGACGGGGTCGGCAAGCATGTGGCGGTCGCCCGGGTGGATGTGGACGGCCACGATCGGGAGGGTGGAGCCGGCGGGGAGGGTGGAGCCGGCGGGGAGGGTGGAGCCGGCCGCCCGGGCCAGCGTTCCCACCCCGCCGACGTGGTCCACGTGCCCGTGGGTGGCGATGATTGCCGCCAGGCGCAGCTCGTGGTGGGCCAGCCGCTGGAGGATGGGGCCCGGCTCGGGCGGGGCGTCGATGAGCACGCACTCCCCGCCGGGGCCGGCGGGCGCGACGATCCAGGCGTTCGTCCCGGCTAGCCACAGCGAGAGCCCTTCGACGAGCACGGGGCCAGGGTAGGGGGGCGTCCCTCAGACGCGCCCTCAGGGGCGTACTCCGAGGGCGTCCCCCGAGGGCGCCCCCCGGGACGGAGCAGGCGTAGACTCGACCGGTCATGCGCCGGGCCGTGATCGAGCGTCGCCTCTCCGAGGTCTCCAGCCGGCTCAGCCGGGCCCGCCAGGAGCTGGTGGTGGTCGACGAGCAGCTGCGCGCCCTGGAGGAGACGGCAGACGAGGCCAGGCTTCGCTCCCTCGTCTCGGAGACCCCCCAGGCGAACCGAGAGCACCAGGAGGCTCGCCGGCACGCCGACGCGATGGCCCGGAGCCGCCAGGCGGTGGCCGGGTCGATCTCCGAGCTGGAGCGGACCATGGACGAGCTGCTCACCCAGCTCACGGCTCCGACCGCGTGAGCAGCCGACCGCTCGAGGAGCGTCTGCGCGGCACCGGCTAGAGTCGGCGCAGGTTTGCCGTCCCTCGAAGGAGCGATCCCGTTGGCTGTGCGCGTCGTCATCGCCGAGGACGAGGCCATCGTGCGCCTCGACCTGAAGGAGACCCTCGAGGAAGAGGGGTACGAGGTGGTGGGTGACACGGGCCGCGGGGACGAGGCCGTGGCGCTGGTCCGTGAGCACCGCCCCGACCTGGCCATCCTGGACGTGAAGATGCCGGGTGTGGACGGCCTCACCGCCGCCCGGGAGATCACCGGTGAGCACCTCTCTGCCGTTCTCATCCTCACCGCCTTCAGCCAGCGCAACCTCATCGAGGAGGCGCGTGACGCCGGCGCCATGGCCTACCTGGTCAAGCCGTTCCAGGCCAGCGAGCTCATCCCGGCCATCGAGGTGGCGCTCGGCCGCCACGCCGAGATGGAAGCCCTGTCCGCGGCCAACCAGGCCCTGGAGGGGGAGAACCAGCGCATGGCCGACGCCCTCGAGACGAGACGGATGGTCGATCGGGCCAAGGGGCTGCTCATGGACGAGCACGGCATGAAGGAGGCCGACGCCTTCCAGTTCATCCAGCGGACGGCCATGCGGGAGCGGGTGCTGATGAAGGAGATCGCCCGCCGGGTCGTGGAGGGCGAGGTCCGCCCCGGCGGCGCCTGAGGCTCTCGGGGGCCGGAGCCGGGCCCATGGCCATCGAGGTCGACATCGCGCTCGACGGCGCCGAGGTGGAGCAGCTGCAGGCGATCGAGGCGGCGGGGTGGTTCACGAGCGTCGAGTTCCGCAACGCCCGGTCCCCCGTGCATCCCCAGTCCTCGTGGCTCGACGAGAACAACTCGGCCAAGCAGGACTTCGTCGGCGACTGGATGACCCGCGTGGTCCCGGGGCGCACGGTGCTGGACGCGTTCTGCGCGAACGGCGGCTTCTCCCTGCTCTGCGCAGGTCTCGGGGCGAAGGCAGTTCACGGGGTGGATCTCGAGCCGGCCCGGGTGCAGGCCGCCCAACTGGTGGCGTCGTTCCTCGAGCGCCGCCGGCCCCAGTGCGCCATGAGCTTCGAGGTGGGCGACATCTACCGCGTTCCCGAGGGAGCCGCCGGACCTTTCGACGTGGTGCTGGCCCTGGGTGGCCTCTATCACGTCGCCGATCCCGCCTTCGTGCTCCGTCGGCTTCGTTCGCTGACGCGGGAGTGGCTGATCGTGCAGACGTCCAATGTCCTCCCGGTGCCGGGCAACTGGGCGAGGTTCCGGGTCCGACGGGACCAGACGGCCAAGGGTCTGTCGAGCATTCGCGGTGGCCTGGGCGCGTGGCACTACAGCCCTGCGTGCTTCCGGGAGCTCTTGCGGCACGGGGGGTTCGAGGTCGCAGAGGAGCGGACGACGAGCTGGCGCAGGTTCCGCCGCTTCCCCTGGTACGGGGCGCTGTGCCGGCCCCTCGGGGCGACCGGCGGGTAGGCCTTCTGCGCCGGCCCCTGCTGCGCCCCGCTGCGCCGGCCCCCGAGCTGGCCCCTGCGCTGGCCGCTGCGCCGGCCCCTGCGCTGCGCCGGCCCCTGCGCTGGACCTCGCCGGCTCTCGTAGCATGGCGGAAGTGGCCACCCTGCTCCTCCTGGACGGCAACAACCTCGCCTACCGGGCCTTCTTCGCCCTGCCCACGGACATGGCCACGGCCTCGGGCCAGGTCACCAACGCCGTCTTCGGCTTCACCTCGATGCTGGTCAACCTGTTGAAGGACCACCGCCCCGACGGCATCGCCGTGGCCTTCGACCGGCCGGAGCCGACGTTCCGCCACGAGATGGTGGACGACTACAAGGCGGGCCGGGCGGAGACGCCCGACATCCTCCGCCAGCAGCTCGGGCTTGTCCGTCAGGTGGTGGAGGTCCTGCGGATCCCTTCGGTCGAGGCCGTGGGCTACGAGGCCGACGACGTGATCGCCACCCTGGCCACCCGGGGCCGGGACCGGGGCGACACCGTCATCGTGGTCACCGGGGACCGGGACTGCTACCAGCTGGTGGAGGACCCTCTGGTGAAGGTGCTCTACAACCGGCGGGGGGTGAGCGACTACGTCCTCTACGACGAGGCAGGCATCCGGGAGCGGACCGGCGTCACCCCTGCGCAGTACCCCGATTACGCCGCCCTCCGGGGCGACCCGTCGGACAACCTGCCCGGCGTCCCCGGCGTGGGCGAGAAGACGGCGGCCCGCCTCATCAACGACTTCGGCGGCCTCGACGGCGTCTTCGCCAACCTGGACGCGGCCACGCCGAAGCTCCGGGCGAACCTGGCCGCCCACGAGGCCCAGGCCCGGCGCAACGCCGCGGCCATCCCCCTCGTCAGGGATGTTCCGCTCGACGTGGACCTCGACGCGCTGCGCATGGGCGGGTGGGACCCGGAGGAGGTGCGCCGCCTGTTCACGTTCCTCGAGTTCCGCTCCCTCTGGGACCGCCTGGTCGAGGCGCTGGGGGCGGACGGCGGGGCGATGGTCCCCCAGCCGGCTGCCGAGGGGATCGAGGCCGACCTCCGCCAGCCGGCTACGGTGACCGAGGCAGTCTCGGCGCTGTCGGCGCTGGCCGAGGTCGCCCGGGCGGCGGCGATCACGCCCCCGCCGGCCAGCCACCAGCCGAGCACGGTCAGCACGGCGAGCGCCAGCACCACCGGCACGAACACCGCGCTGATCCGATCCGCCAGAAGCTGGATCGGCGCCTTGGAAGCCTGCGCGCCCTCGACCAGCCGGACGATCCGCGCCAGCGTCGTCTCGGCGCCGACGGCCAGCGTCTCGATCACCAGCCGTCCGTCGCCGTTGATCGAACCGCCGGTTATCCGCGCGCCCGCCAGCTTCTCGACCGGCAGGCTTTCGCCCGTCAGCAGCGACTCATCGACCGCGCCCGTGCCCTCCAGCACCCGCCCGTCCACCGGGATGCGCTCGCCCGGCCGCACCACCACGAGGTCGCCGACCCGCACCTGCGCCAGCGGCACCTCGATCTCGGCGCCGTCACGGAACACCCGCGCTCGCTCCGGGCGCAGCGCGGTC
>JBOGGR010000183.1:0-2911 GCA_050744025.1 Acidimicrobiales bacterium | reverse complement strand
CCAACGCCCTGGCGGCCGCCACCACCGCCGCGGCACTGGGCGTCGAGGAATCCGCCATCGTGGCCGGCCTGGCCGCCACCCCACCCGTTCCGGGGCGCATGGAGGTGGTCGACGCCGGCCAGCCCTTCACCGTGGTCGTCGACTACGCCCACAAGCCCGCAGCGCTCGAGGAGGTGCTGTCGGCTGCGCGCCAGGGCGCGGGCCGGGGCGGGCGGGTCATCGTCGTCTTCGGCTGCGGCGGGGACCGGGACCGGGCCAAGCGGCCGGCGATGGGCGAGGCGGCCACCCGTCTCGCCGACCTCGCCGTGCTGACCTCGGACAACCCCCGCAGCGAGGACCCGCTGGACATCATCGCCGAGGTCGTAGCCGGCGTCCGGCGCCGCCAGGCGCTGGTGGTGGAGCCGGACCGGGCCGCCGCCATCGCGCTGGCAGTGGACCGGGCCGGACCGGGCGACGTGGTCGTGGTGGCGGGCAAGGGGCACGAGAGTGGGCAGGAGACTCGGGCGGGAACGCTCTATTTCGATGATCGGGAGGTGGCGGCAGCGGCGATAGACCGGCGCTGGCCGCCTGGACTCGGGGCCTCGGGCGGCGGGGCCCCATGATCTCGCTCCTCGTCTCGGGCGCCATCGCCCTCCTGGTGTCGGCTCTCGGCGCGCCCGTGCTCATGCGCTCCCTCAGCAGCCGCGGCATCGGCCAGCAGATCAGGGACGACGGCCCGCAGGGCCACTCCAGCAAGGCCGGCACCCCGACCATGGGCGGCGTGGCGATCGTCGTGGCCGCCGCCTGCGGCTACGCCCTCAGCCACGTCGGCCTGGGGGTGGACTTCCACGGCTCCGGAGAGCTGATCCTCGGCGTGGCGGGCGGCGCGGCCGCCGTCGGCCTGGTCGACGACTGGATCAAGGTCCGGCGCCAGCGCAGCCTCGGGCTCAACAAGCGGGCCAAGCTGGGCGGCCAGGTCCTCGTAGCGCTCGGCTTCGCCCTAGCGGCGGTCTACTGGACCGGGGTGACCACCACGCTCTCGTTCACCCGCTACGACTCGATCGGGGTCAACCTGACCAAGGCGGGGTGGGTGCTCTTCGCCATGCTCGTCATCGTGGGTTCGGCCAACGCCGTCAACCTCACCGACGGCCTGGACGGGCTGGCGGCCGGTTCGGCCACCTTCGCGTTCGGCGTGCTGGCGATCATCGGCTACTGGCAGTACCGCCACCCGCTCATCTACGGGCCGTCCGCGTCGGGCCGGGGCATCCAGGGGGGCCTGGACCCGGCGCTCGTGGCCGTGGCCATGGCCGGGGCGTGCGCCGGCTTCCTCTGGTGGAACGCCGCCCCGGCCCGGATCTTCATGGGCGACACCGGGTCGCTGGCCATCGGGGCCACCCTGGCCGGGCTGTGCCTGCAGATGCAGCTCGACCTGCTGCTGCCGATCATCGGGGGCCTGTTCGTCCTCGTCACCATGTCCGTGGTCATCCAGGTGGCCAGCTTCCGCCTGTTCCACCGGAGGGTGTTCCGCATGGCCCCCCTCCACCACCACTTCGAGCTGATGGGGTGGCCGGAGACGACCGTGATCATCCGGTTCTGGATCCTGGCCGGGCTGTGCGTGGCCGTGGCGCTCGGCGTCTTCTATGCCGATTTCCTCTCCCAGGGGGTGGTGACGTGACGGGCCCTGGGGGCGGTCCCGGCGACAGAGGGCTGCCGGGGGGCGGGCGGCCGGTGCTGGTCATGGGGCTGGCTGTGACCGGAGCGGCCGTGGCCCGCCACCTCCTGGCCAGCGGCGTGCCGGTCCTGGCCGCGGACGACGACCCGGGGCCTGCTGTGAGGGAGCGGGCGGGCGCCCTCGGGATCCGCCTGGTCGAGGCGCCGACGGCGGAGGCGCTGGCCGAGCTGGCGGCGGAGGTGGGCCTGGTCGTGGTGAGCCCGGGAGTGCCCGCGGGCCATCCGGCCCTCTCCCTGGCGGTCCCGACGGTGAGCGAGGTGGAGCTGGCGGGCCGCCTGGCGTCGGCTCGCGGCCTGCCGATGGTGGCCGTCACCGGGACCAACGGCAAGACGACGGTCACCACCCTGGTGGTGCAGATGCTGGTGGCGGCCGGACGCCGGGCCGTGGCGGCCGGCAACATCGGAGCCCCTCTGGTCGAGGCCGCCGCCGGGGAGGCGGAGGTGGTGGTGGCGGAGGTGTCGTCCTTCCAGCTGGCCCTCACCGAGCGGTTCCGTCCACGGGTCGGGCTCTGGCTCAACGTGGCCGAGGACCACCTGGACTGGCACCCGAGCATGGCGCACTACGTGGAGGCGAAGGCCCGGATCTGGGCCAACCAGGGCGCCGGGGACCTGGCCGTGGCCAACGCCGACGACCCCGTGGTGATGGGCCGGGCCGTGCTCGCCCCGGCCGAGTCGTTGGTGACCTTCGGGACGGTGGCCGGGGTGGCCGACGCCGGCTACCGCGAGGTGGACGGATGGCTGCTGACCCCTGGCGGGGAGCCCATCCTGGCGGTGAGGGACATGTGGCGGGCCCTCCCGCACGACCGGTCCAACGCACTGGCTGCCTGCGCCGCCGCCCTGGCGGCCGGCGCCACCCTCGAAGCCTGCCGGTCCGTGCTGAGCACGTTCCCCGGGCTCCACCATCGCGTCGAGCTGGTGGGCGAGGCTGGTGGGGTGCGCTGGTACGACGACTCCAAGGCGACCACGCCAGCCTCGGTCCTGGCCGCTCTGGCCGGGTTCGACTCGGTGGTGCTCATCGCCGGGGGGAGGAACAAGGGCCTCGACCTGGCTGCTCTCGCGGCAGGTGCCGAGCGGGTCCGGGCCGTCGTGGCGATCGGCGAGGCGGCGGCCGAGGTGGAGGCTGCTTTCTCGGGGGCGGGGAGCGGGGCGGCGCCGGGTGCGGCGGCTGGTGCGGAGCCGGGTGCGGCGGCGGGTGCGGCGG
>JBOGGR010000182.1:0-3221 GCA_050744025.1 Acidimicrobiales bacterium | reverse complement strand
GACGTGGCTGCCTTCCTCGTCGAGCCCATCCAGGGCAAGGGCGTCCACGTGGCTCCTCCCGGCTTCCTCGCCGGCGCCCAGCAGCTCCTGCGCCAGCACGGGGCCCTGCTCGTCTGCGACGAGGTGCAGACGGGAGTGGGGCGCACGGGGAGGTTCTTCGCCTACGAGCACGACGGCGTCGAGCCGGACCTCGTCACGGTGGCCAAGGCCCTCTCCGGCGGGTTCGCCCCGGTGGGCGCCACCCTGGGCCGGAGCTGGATCTTCGAGAAGGTCTATTCGTCCATGGACCGGGTCCTGGTCCACGACTCCACCTTCGGGGCCAACGCCATGGCCATGGCCGCCGGCCTCGCCACGCTCAGCGTCCTGGAGGACGAGCAGCTCGTCGACAACGCCGAGCGGACCGGGCGGGCGCTTCGCGAGGGCCTCGAGGCGATGGTCGGGCGCTACGACCTGCTGGCCGAGGTCCGGGGCCGCGGCCTCATGATCGGCCTCGAGTTCGACAAGCCGCGCTCCCTCAAGCTCCGGGGCGGCTGGACCATGCTCCAGACGGCCAGGCGGGGCCTCTTCGCCCAGATGGTGGTCGTGCCCCTCTTCCAGCGCCACCGCATCCTCACCCAGGTCGCGGGCGACTACATGGACGTGATCAAGCTGCTGCCCCCGTTGACGATCGGAGGCGCCGAGGTGACCCGGTTCCTCGACGCCTTCTCCGACGTGATGGACGACGCCCACCGGGGCGGCGGACTCGTGTGGGACTTCGGCCGGACGCTGGTCAAGCAGGCGCTCACCCGCTGAGGCCGCCGGGAAGCTCGCTCGGCGTCCGACCGACGGGGGCCGGTGCCGCCGGCTGGAGCAGAGCCACCATCACAGCGGCGCCCAGAAGGGCCACTGAGAGCACGAGGCCGGCTCGTACCCCGCCCGGCCCGTCGGAGAGAACCCCGGCCAGGACAGGCCCAAGGCTCTGGCCGATGCCGAAGGCCACGGTCAGCACGGCGATCGCCGGGCCCACCTGTGCGGGTGACAGGGAGCGCCGAGCCAGGTCGATCACCGCCGTCACCACGCTGAGGAACGCACCCCCGAAGACCACGGCCGAGGCGAAGTCGCCCGCAGGACCGGGGAGGACCAGGGGCAGGAGGGCGCCGACGGCCACGACCCCCAGGCCGGCCGCCGCGCCCCGGCCGCCGCGCAGGCGCCCGAGCAGTGGTCCCCAGGCGAAGGCGCCCAGCACGGCTGCGGCTCCCAGGATGGCCCAGAAGGCGGTGACCGAGCCCGGGCCACGTCCCTCGGCCTTCAGGAACGCCACGATGAAGGTGACGTAGGCGATGTAGCCGGCCCCGAACAGCCCGTAGGCGACGAGAGCGGGGGCCAGGCGCCCGAGCGGCCTACCCAGGACGCCCTGTCCAGGGGAGACCGTGGGCTCCGGGGCGTGGAGGGCGGCGGGCGCAGCACCGGCCAGGGCGACAAGGGAGACGCCGCCTAGGATGACCCACCCCGAGCGCCACGACCCGCCGGCTCCCAGGCCCACCACGGGGGGGACCACCAGCGCGGAGACCACGATCCCCAGACCGGCACCAGCGAAGTAGCTGCCGAGCAGGACGGCCGCGCGGCCGGGGGCCAGGCCGGCGACGAGCCGAGCGACCAGCCCGGCCCCGGCAATGAAGACCACCGCTCCCGTGGCCCCAGCTACCAGGCGCAGGGCCAGCAGCACCTCGAAGTTCGCGCTCGCTCCCGAAGCCAGCAGGGTCAGGCCGGTGAGGCCGAGGCCTCCCAGGTAGGGCCACCTGTTCCCTCTCCAGGCGATCAGCGGACCGGCGGCGGCCGCGCCGGCCAGGTAGCCCACGGCGTTGGCGGTGCTCATGGCGCCGGCTTGGGCGAAGGTCCAGTGCAGGTCGGCTCGCATGGCCGGCAGGAGCAGGGAGTAGGCGAAGCGGGCGAGGCCGAGAGCCACCACCGGGCCGAGGGCCAGCCCGGTCGCGATCAGCAGTGGACGACGGACGGCCGGCCCGGAAGGAGACCCCGAGGCCACGGGCGGCTCAGCGACTCCAATCGCTGGCCGAAGACTCCTCGGGAGCGGCCAGTCGAACGGCTGGTGCGAACGCCGGCTGCGACGACGTCTCGCCGGCGGTCGTCACGACCGCACCGACCTCGTGCTCCGGCCCCGGGGGCGGTGCCGGAAGGCCTCGGCCAGCATGACGCCGGCGGCCTCCTTGGCATCACCGATGGCGGCCAGGTCTGCCTCCGCCAGCATCCTGGCGTTGGCCCCCTCGATCAGGAGGTGCAGCTGCGACGCCACCGCGGCGGGGTCAGCCCCCCCGCCCTGCGCCGCGAGCCCGGCCAGCACCCCGCGAAACCACCGCTTGTGCCGCCGGATCACGTCTCTCGCCGTGCCATTCTCGGGCTTGACCAGCTCCACAGAGGCGTTCACGAAGGGACAGCCACGGGCCCAGTCGCTGCGCTGCTGGGCCGCCACCCAGTCGAAGACGGACAACAGACGCTCGGCCGCTGGTAGCGCGTCCCGGGCCTCGAGATGGGCCTCCAGCGACGCCCGCCGTTGCTGGTGCTGACTATCGAGCACCGCGCTCACCAAGCCGCTCTTGGTGCCGAAGTGCGCGTACAAGGTCGGTTTCGACACCCCCGACCGGGCGACGATGGCGTCCACGCCGCTGGCCGCGATGCCCTGCTCGTAGAACAGGCGGGCGGCCGTGCCGAGCACTCTCTCCTTCACCGATGATGGCGGCGGGGCGGGAACTTTACAGATCGGTTAGATGATAGTCGGCTTGACCGGTCTGTCAACCTGCCCTCGGCCGCCCCCTGTCCCCAGGGACTTCTACACTTCGTGCGTGACTTCTCTGACGGCCGAAGCCGCCAGCTTCTTCTCACGCAGCTTGGTCGGCTGCGAGAAGGGCCAGTCCAGCCCGGAGGATGTTGCGGGCGGCGTGCTCGTCGGCGTGGGCTCGGTGCCCGCAGGACCGACATCGGAACACCGCCTGGCTGACACGGTTCTCCCGGGCCGCGTGCCCGCAGGCTTCGCAGCGGTCGGAGGTGTGCCGGGGGTCCACGTCGAGCACTGTGCGTCCAGCCTCTTCCGCTTTGGCGCGCAGGATCGTGACGAAGGCTCCCCAGCCCGCGTCGGAGATGGCTCTGTTAAGCCCGGTCTTGGCTGTCGCCCCGTTGGCGAGGAACGATCCGGGCCGGTCCGGGTCCGGTCGGGGCTTGGCCCGGGC